>JASCPG010000100.1 GCA_029960085.1 Microbacteriaceae bacterium PS02067
CCTGCGCCGGCATCTCCGAGGCGAGCACCGACGTGGGCAGCGCGCCGATCTCGGGCAGGTCGCGGACGCCCTGTGCGCGCAGTTCCGCCCCGAGCACGCCGAGGGCCTTCGCCTGCTCGACGGCGTTGGAGGTGCCGCCGAGCACGGCGATCTGGGCCTCGTGGCCGTCGACGACGGCACGGCCCGGCACGGACTGCTCGTCGAGCACGTCGCGCGGCGTCCCCAGCAGCATGTACTGCGACGGGTCGCCCATGCGCAGCACGACCTTGCGGGGGATGTTGGATGCCACGGCGCTCGGCACCGCGTTGCCGCGGTCGGCGGTGATGACGGTGTGGATGCCGAGGGTGCGGCCCTCGCCGAGGATCCGCATGAAGGTGCGGTAGAACGGGCCGCGCCCGGGCGCGACCTCCCAGTCCTTCTTGAACTCGGGGTAGTTGTCGATCAGCAGCAGGATGCGCGGCATCGTGGCATCCACGAGCTCCCGGTACTCCTGCACGGAGGCGGCACTCGCCGCGCTGAAGGCCGCCGCGCGGCGGTCCATCTCGCCGTCGAGCGTGCGGAACAGGCGCTGGATGCGCTCGACGTCGGCGCCGTCGACGACGGACCCCACGTGCGGCAGCGGCGAGAGCGCACCGAGCGCGCCCGTCGCGAAGTCGAGGCAGTAGACGTTGACGCGCCCGAGGTCGGGGCGCATGCCCGCCGCCGTGCCGATCGTCTTGAGCAGCGTCGACTTGCCCGACCCCGAGGTTCCGTAGATCACGAGCGAGCCGTCGCGGTCGGGGACGAACGCGGCCGTCTCCTGCAGCTGCTTCTCGGGCACGTCCACGAGGGCGATCGGGATGCGGGCATCCCCCTCGTTGACGAGGTCGTGGAGGTCGACGAGCGGCGACAGGTCGTCGAGCCACGGGCGACGCGGGAGCGGGAGCCCCGCCAGCTCGCGCGCACGGACGAGGGTCGACACGATGCGCTTCTGGTCGTTCGGCCCGAGGTCTTCGGCGTGCGCGTCGGAATCGGCCGGGCGATCGGGCTCCCACTCGGCCGCCGCGCCGAAGCGCAGCTCCGCGGCCCGCACCTCCGCGACGGCCGCATCGTCGTCGGTCGTCCACGCGCCGGTGTACGCCGACTGGAACGGCACGAGCCGGCCCGGTCCGGTCTTCGCGATCGCCCGACCCGGGACGTTCGGGGGGAAGCTCGCGGCGATGTCGTCGTCGACGACGTCGCGCGAATCCGACTCGTCGGCCATCCGGAGGGCGATGCGCAGGTTGGTGTTGGCGCGCAGGTTGTCCTTGATGACGCCGGCCGGCCGCTGCGTCGCCATGATGAGGTGGATGCCGAGGGAGCGGCCGCGCTGGGCGATGTCGACGACGCCGTCGACGAACTCCGGCATCTCGGAGGCGAGCGCCGCGAACTCGTCGATCACGAGGACGAGCGAGGGCGGGCACTCCGGGTCCTGCCGCTTCTCGAGTTCGAGCAGGTCCTTGGCCTTCTTGCGGTTGAGCAGATGCTCGCGGTGCTGCAGCTCTGCGCGCAGGCTCGTCAGGGCGCGCCGCACGAGGTGGGGGTTGAGGTCCGTGACGAGACCCACGGTGTGCGGCAGGTCGACGCAGTCCGCGAAGGCCGAACCGCCCTTGTAGTCGACGAACAGGAACGTCACCCGGTCGGGGCTGTGCGCCGCGGCCATGCCGAGCACCCAGGCCTGGAGGAACTCCGACTTGCCGGCGCCCGTCGTCCCGCCGACGAGAGCGTGCGGGCCGTGCGTGCGCAGGTCGAGCACCATCGCGTCGCTCGCGCCCTGCCCGATGATGGCGCGGAGGGTTCCCGCCTTCTTCAGGCGCGGCCGAGGCCCGCCCGAACGGTCGACGATCGTGTTGTTCTGGCGCCAGCGCTCGATGACGACGGACGGGTCCTCCGCGATCGCGGGGTCGACCAGCTGCAGGAACATGACCGAGTTCGGGATGTCGGAGGCGTCGTGGACGACCGTGCTCGCGTCCACGACGGGCGCGAGGCGCCGCGCGAACATCTGCATGTACGCGTTCGAGACGCCCTCGACGTGGACGTGCTCGAACAGCTCGCCGCTGCGGACGAGTCCGACCCGGGCATCCGTGAGGTCCTGGCTCAGCTCGATATAGCTGCGGCACACGGCGGGGAGCGACTCGACCGTGTCGGAGACGAACACGGCGTGCACGCCGTGGTCGGCACCGCGTTCGAGGACGTCGGTGAGCCGCCCGCGGTCGACGGGGGCATCGCCCGTGACGAAGACGATCACCGAGACGCGCGGCGCGGCACCCCGGTCCTCGGCGGCGCGCGCGACGTCCGTGCCGTAGTACTGCGGGTTCCAGTCGTCCTTGAACGGTCCGCGTGGAAGACCGTCGGACGCCCCGGACTCCCGCCGCACGTATTCTTCGAGCGAACTCAGCAGCGCCGCGCCCGTAGGAGCGGAATCGGCCAGCGGCGCGCCGCGGAACGGGCTCCGCTCGCTCGAGGTATGCGGCATCCATTTCAGCCAGTCGAGCTCGGGAGTCCACGACGAGTCGGCGAAGGCGACCGAGACGATGTCGTTCGGCGCGTGGAGGCCGAACAGCTGCACGGCGACGCCCCGCATCGCGTCGGCCGTGAGGCCGCGGGGGCCGGCGATGCCGATCGACCCCGCGGCGGCGAGGGTGTCGAACACGGGCACATCGTCGACGCTCTCGTAGCGTTTACGCAGGCGCTCGACGCGGTCGATGTAGTCGGGGAGGCCGTCGGGCGTCTCGGCGTCGTCGATCGTGTTGCGCGCCGGGAGGGTGCAGGTGCCCAGGCGCACACCGAGGAAGTTCCAGTGCTCGGGTCGCCGGGTCCAGAGCATCGGCCCGAGGCGCATCGCCTCGTCGAAGATCTCCGCGACGGGCGGCGCCTCGGCGTTGCGCGCGTGCTCCTCCTCCGGCTTTCCGCGGAAGAAGTCCTCCTCGAGCTGCTCGAACTGGCGCTCGAAGAGCAGCACTTCGTGATTCTCGCTCTTCTTGCTCTGCACGGACTGGTTGATGAGGTTTCCGAACGCCATGAGCGGGGTCATGACGATCATGAGGAGCGAACGGGGGTTGCCGTTCATGGCGAACAGCGCGGCGCCCATGAGGATCGGGGCGACGAGGATCGGCCACGGGAAGATCTTGGCGATCTTCTCCGTCGGCAGCCGCGGCGGCTTGAAGCGGGTGCCGGGGTAGCGCACCTCGACGCGCGGGCTGCGGTTGAACAGCAACCCCCCACCGCGCTCGATCACCGGGTCCTGCACGGCGGAGCCGTCCCACGATCGCGTGAGGAACAGCATGAGGGTCGTGCCGCCGATCACGAACGGCGCGCCCTCCTCGATGCGCACGCGCTGCATCTGCACGCCGTCGACGAGCACGCCGTTGGCGGAGTTCAGGTCGACGACCTCGACGTGGGCGCCCACCTCGAGGCGCGCGTGGCGCTTGGAGACCATCGGGTCGGCGAGGACGACGTCGTTCGCCGAGTCGCGGCCGACGGAGACGTGCCCCGCAGCGAGGGGGAACTCCTGCCCCGCGAGCGGCCCCGCGGTCGCGCGGAGGACGCCCACGACCTCGCCGCGGTCGCCCGCGACGAATCCCGCGCCGTAGTTGACGATGGATGCCGCGAAGCCGGAACCGATCGGCGCGTCGCCCATCGTGGCATCCGGGTGCAGCGGCTCCATGCGCGTCCCGGTCGGCGGCGCGACGGCGAGGGTGAGCACGTCTCCCTCGGCGAACGGTGTGGAACGCGCCGGGTCGGACTCGGCGATGTACCGCGCGACGTCGGCGGCCGTGGCGGTCGAGTCGGCGGTCACGACGATGTCGACCGGGTCGTTGCCGTGCCGGTGCAGGGTCAGCTTCAGTCTCATGACTCTCCGAGAGGTCGATCGTCGAGCGACACGACGTCTGCCGTGCGGTCGCCGAGGCGGATCGTGTCACCGAGGGCGACGAGGGCGGCTCCGCCGCCGGGCAGTTCGTGCTCCACCCCGCCGCGGATCAGGGCGCAGCCGTTGGTCGACTGGCAGTCGACCAGTTCGATACCGCCCGGCGCCGGGCGGACGAGCGCGTGCGTCTTGGAGAGCGAGCGCGTGGCATCCGCGATGCGGATCGGGCGCGCGCCCGTGTGACCCGAGAGGTCGGGATCGCGCCCGAGCAGAACGGGTTCGCTCACCGGGATGAGCTCCCCCGTGTCCAGGCGCAGGCCGAGACCGGTCGATCGGGGCTGCGGAGCGGGTGCGGCGGAGGCGGGGGCGGCGGGTGCCGGGGGCGTGACCGGAGCGGGAGCGACGGCTGCGGGAGGCTGGTGGACGGATGCCACGGGGGGCGCCGCGGCCGGGCCGGCCGACTCGGGAGCGGCGGCGACCGGCGCCGACGCGACCGGTGCAGGAGCGGCCACCGGCCGTGCCGCAGCGCGCGGGGCCCCCCGAGGC
>JASCPG010000101.1 GCA_029960085.1 Microbacteriaceae bacterium PS02067
CTCGATCACCGTCCCGCCGCTGCGCGGCGGGCACTCGATCACCGTTGCGAGGAGGGGCGGCGGGTGCTCGATCACCGTTCCGAGGAGGGGCGGCGGGCGGGTGCTCGATCAGGGGGACCCTGACGGCGACCCGGACCTGGGTGCAAGTGGCGGCAATAGGGTGAGAGCATGACCGAACGCCGCGTCCACCTGTCCCGCTCGGCCCGTTCCGCCTACGACGCGCTGGAGGCCTTCTCGCAGACCGTCGGGACGATCGCGGCCGACGCCGGCATCGACGATCGCCTGAAGGAGATCGCGCTCATCCACGCGTCGCAGCTGAACGGCTGTGCGTACTGCGTGCGCGTCCACGTCGACCGCGCGGTCGCGGCGGGACTGTCCGCCGACGAGATCGCCCAGATCGCCACCTGGCGCGAGTCGGGCGTCTTCACCCCGCGCGAGCGCGCCGCACTCGAACTCACCGAGAGCTACGTGTTCATCCACGAAGAGGGCATCTCCGACGAGGTGTACGACCACGTCGGAGGCATCCTCACCGAGCAGGAGTACGTGGCCCTCAGCTGGCTGCTCGTCTCCATCAACGCGTTCAACCGCATCACGATCGCCGGCAAGTACCCCGTGCCGCCGCGCCGGGGGGAGCGCGCCGCGGAGGCGCCGCAGTGACGCCGAGCGACGCTACGCAGGTCCCCGGCACGCTGAACTTCCGCGACATCGGCGGGCTCTCCGCGGGCGCCGCGCGCACCCGTTCGGGTGTTCTCTTCCGCTCGGGGAACCTCGCGCGCCTCACCACGGACGGGCGGACCGTGCTCGATGCGCTCAGGCTTCGCCGCATCATCGACCTGCGCGACGAGAGCGAACTCGCCCTCGATCCGAGCCGCATCGAAGGCCTCGGCATCGAGGTGCAGCACGTTCCGCTGTTCCTCGGCTCGGCGGCATCCTTCTTCGACGACGACATCTCGCTCGAATCGATGTACCGCGGGCTCATCGACACCGCACCGGAGCGCATCGTCGCCGTCGTACGCGGGGTGCTCGGCGCGCAGCCGACCCTCGTGCACTGCACGGTCGGCAAAGATCGCACGGGCGTCACGATCGCACTCGTGCTGTCCGCGGTCGGTGTCGACCGCGAGGCCGTCGTCGCTGACTATGCGCGCACCGAGCAGTTGCTCCCCGCCGAGCGCAACGCCCAGGTCCTCCGCTACCTTCGTGCCCTGCACCCCGAGGCGCGTCACCTCGAAGACCTCGCGACACGATCGCCCGCCGGCGCGATGCGGACGCTCCTCGCCGACCTCGACGCGCGATTCGGGTCACCGACGGCGTACCTGCAGGCCCACGGCATCACGGATGAGGAGCTCGCAGGCCTGCGTGACGTGCTGCTGGTCGGCTCGTGAGGTAAGGCTCGCCTAAAACGGCGTATACTGGCAGCACCATGGCCACCGTGATCCAGACTGCCGTCACCCACGACGCGACCGCCTGCAAGGCGTCGCGTCACGCGCGTGCCCAGCAGCTGATCACGGCGGATGAGACGTCGCTCGTCGATCTCGAGACGCTCATCGCCACTCTTCCGATCTGCTCCACCGGACGCGTGTTCATCGAAGTCCCGGATGCCTCGTGGGTCTTCGACCTCGCCGTGCCGGCCCGCATGATCGTCACCTGGCTCGACCGCTCGCAGCGGACAGGAGACCCGGGCACCGGACGCGCGTGCGCTCCCGGACAGGCCCTCGCCCGCGCCGTCGTCGCGTGGGCCGACGAGATGCTGTGCGCCGACGCCTGCGAGGACGGCACGCGTATCCACCTGCTCGGCGGGTTCCTCGGCACGGCCGACATCTTCGATCACCTCACGGGTCGCCTCGGGATCGACGAGGCATCCGTGCACACGCCGGCCCGCTTCGGTCTCGCCGCCTCGCGCTGAGCGTGCACCCGGCGGCGGCTCAGCTTCCGCGCGGCACGTAGCCGCCGTCCTCGAGCCCCGCCATGATCTCGAAGCGGTTCGTCAGTGGGTTCCGCCCGGCGACGAGGTACAGCAACGGCATGAGGAAGCCGTAGCGCCGCCACTGCCGTGCGTGCTCCGCTTCGTGCACGAGAACACGGTCCGTGACGGCCCCCGCCCCGGTGAGGAAGCACCCGCCGACGCACACGCCGCCGCGTCCGAACGCCCACTCGGGCATGCCCGTGAACACCCACAGACCCGCGCGGCGCTCGACACGTCCCGTCGACCACAGCCCGCCCCACACCCAGCCGACGGCGGTGCCCCACCAGTAGCCGACGAGACTCAGGGGCGAGTCGAGGAGCACGCGCGGAATCCAGGCATCCAGCGCTGCGCCGCGCACGACCGCGCGCTGCGCACGTTCGCGCCACCCCGCGGGCGGACGTGCGATCACGCGAGCGCCCCGACGACGCGCAGGATCGTGCCGAGATCCTCGACCGCCGCGGTCGCCGACGCAGGGGCGAACCCCGAGATCGACGCGCCCGCGAGGGGCACCCGGGCGCGCACCGCACGGATGGCGGTGACGAGCTCGTCGAGACCCGTCCCGAAGGGCACGGGCGACGCGACCCCGGCGATCGCCGCCGGGTCGAGAACGTCGAGATCGACGTGGATGTAGACGGCAGCGGCCCCCGTCGCCGCGACCGCATCGACCAGGGCGGACGGATCGGTCAGCGACTCCGCGGTGACACTCACGATGCCGTGCGCGCTGAGCGCGCCCTCCTCGGCGTCCTCGAACTCCCGCGCGCCGGCGAGGATCACCCGACCTGCTGGCACTGCTCCACTGCCCGGCAACGGGAGCTCCTCGACGACGGCGCGCAGCGCCATCCCGGCGAACGCGCCCGACGGCGACGACGTGGGGTCGTGCAGGTCGGCGTGAGCGTCGAACCACACGACCGCGAGGTCGTGACGGCCGGCCGCATGCGCGATCGCGGGCACGGCCACGCCGCAGTCCCCGCCGATCACGATGACGGGCTCCTCCGCAGGTGACGACGCCAACGACTCCGCCATCGCGGCCTGCACGCCTGCAAGCGCGCTGAAGCGCCGGATGCCGGTGCCGAGCGATTCGCCCGCCGAAGGCGGGACCTCGACGCGCGTCGTCGCCGCACGGGGCAGATCCCCGGCGATCGCCTCGGCGCCGTCGATGAGATGCATCGCGCGCGATGACGGTGAGCCCTGCCACTGGGGAACGACGAGAAAGCGCGTCATGCTGTCATCCTCCCACCCGATGCCGCGCCCGAGGCATCGACGCGAAAACCTCCCGCGAGCGCGATCCGGTGACGGACCGCGCCGCGGGAGGTTCCCGTGGCGTTCTTGCCGGCTCTCAGAGCCTCGTGCTGCTTACTGTTCGATGGCAGCCGTGGACGTGCCGCCCGTCTTCAGCGCGGCGAGGCGGGCCTCGACCTCGGTCAGTTCGCCGACATCCTCCAGCGCGTTGAACTGCGCGTCGAGCGTCGAGGCGGCGATCTCCGCCTTGCCGGCGGCGAGCGCCTCCTGGCGGCGCACCTTGTCCTCGAAGCGGCCGAGCTCGCTCGTCGGGTCCATGACGTCGATCGACTTGACCGCGTCGTGCACCTTGTTCTGCGCTTCCGCGCTCTTCTGGCGGGCGATCAGCTCCGACGACTTCGACTTCAGCTCGACGAGCTTCTGCTTCATGCCGTTCAGGCCGTCCTTGAGCTTGTCGACGACCTCGGTCTGCGCCGCGATCGACGGGGCCAGCGCGCGCGCCTCGTTCTCCTCGCTGATCTGACGCTGCAGGGCGATCTTCGCGAGGTTGTCGAACTTGTCGGCGTCCGTGGTGTTACCCGTGCCGCGCAGCTGGTCGGCCTTGCGGCTCGCCGCGAGGGCCTTGTTGCCCCACTCGGCGGCGGCCTTGACGTCCTCTTCGTGGTCGCGCTCGAGCAGGCGCAGGTTGCCGATCGTCTCGGCAATCGCGGACTCGGCGTCGGCGATGTTGTTGGTGTAGTCGCGGACGAGCTGGTCGAGCATCTTCTGCGGGTCTTCGGCGGAGTCGAGCATCGCGTTGATGTTCGCCTTCACGAGGGTCGAGATGCGGCCGAAGATGGACTGCTTTGCCATGGGTTTTCCTTTCCTAACGGGAAGTGTAGGGGTGCGTGGGGGAGTCGTTCGCGGGCCGGGTGGCCCGCCCGTGCCGACGGGAGGCTGGGGGCGCGGAGTGTGCGGCGGTCAGAAGCGCCCCCCTCCGCGGCGGCTGCGGGTGCCGCCGCCGCCGAAGCTGCCGGGGCCGAGGCCGCCGCCACCGCCGAAACCGCCGCCGAACCCACCGC
>JASCPG010000102.1 GCA_029960085.1 Microbacteriaceae bacterium PS02067
GCCGTAGGCGGCATCGCGGGCGGCATGTGGCGGCTCCCCGACGCGCTCGCGCGCGCCGCCGCGCGCCGCGGCGTCGACCTTCGCACGGGGGTCGCCGTGACCTCGATCGACACGGATGCCGACGGCCTGCGCGTGCGCACGAGCGCGGGGGACCTCCGCGCCGCACGCGTCGTGATCGCTCTTTCGCCGGCCGCTGCGGCCGCCCTGTCGGGCGCACCCGCGCCCGCGGCCGGCGGGCGCGTACGAGTGGTGGCGGCGGCCATCGACCACGACGGGCTGGACGCCTTCCCGGTCGGCTCCGGCGTCATCGTCGACCCCGCGCTGCCGTCGGCGGCGAAGGCCCTCACTCACGTGACTGCGAAGTGGCCCTGGATGCCGGTGCCGACCGGCCCGACCGGCGCTCATCGGCACGTCGTGCGGCTCTCCGCCCGCGACGCCGATGCGGGAGGGCTCGAGACCCCCGCCGACATCGCCCGCGAGGTCGCCCTGCTCACGGGCATCCCGCTCACCGCCGCCGACGTCGTCGATGTCGTCGTGCAGGACTGGCCGGATGCAGTCGCCCCGCCCGCCGACGGTCGAGCCGCAGCAGCGGACGATGCCCCCGGCATCCACCGCGTCGGCGCCGCCGTCGCGGGCACGGGCCTCGCCTCGGTGATCCCGCACGCCCGCGCCCTTGCGGCGCGGCTCGCCGCAGAGCTTTCCCCTACCTCGTCCGAATCAACCGCCGCCCATCCCACAAGGAGCCTCGCATGACCGACACCGTCCCCCTCGGCTACACCCTGTTCGCCGTGCTTGCCGGGCCGCGCCCGCGCACGACCGCGATCGACCAGGCGGCTCTCGACGAACTGGCCGCGACCGCCGCCGGCTTCGCGGGCGACGGTGTCACCCTGCGCGGGCTCTACGACGTCACGGGCATGCGGGCAGAGGCCGACCTCATGATCTGGCTGCACACGACCCCCGGTGGGGCGGATGACCCCGCATCGCTGCAGAAGGCCCTCCGGGCCCTGCGGCGCACGACCGCGCTCGCGGCCTTCGACAACGTGTGGAGCGCGATGGCGGTGCACCGCGACGCGGAGTTCAACAAGCGCCACGTCCCCGGCTACCTCCGCGGCGAAGACCCCCTCGGCTGGCTGTGCCTGTACCCGTTCGTGCGCAGCTACGAGTGGTACCTGCTGCCCGGCGAGGAGCGCTCGCGCATGCTCTCCGAGCACGGGCGCAAGGGCGCGGCGTTCCGCGGGGTGCTGGCGAACACCGTCTCGACCTTCGGCCTGAGCGACTACGAGTGGCTGCTGCCGCTCGAAAGCGACGACCCCATCCACCTCGTCGACATGATGCGGGACCTCCGCGCGACGGATGCCCGCCGGCACGTGCGCGAAGAGGTGCCGTTCTACACGGGCCGTCGCGTCGAGATCTCCGAGCTCGCCGAGATCCTCTCCTGATGGCTGCCGAGAACATCGCTGCGGCGGGCTTCCGCCCGAAGCCCCCGCGTGCCTCCGCGGCGCCCCCGTGCGGCGACGGATGCCTCGTCCCCGCCGGCACCACGGCGACCGCCGCCGGAGAGCCGTTCGCGACGGAGCCGGTCGCGTACGACGGCGTCCTGCTGCTCGGCTTCGGCGGCCCGGAGGGTCAGGACGACGTCATCCCGTTCCTGCGGAACGTGACGGCCGGTCGTGGCATCCCCGACGAGCGACTCGAAGAGGTCGCCCACCACTACCGCCACTTCGGCGGGGTCTCGCCGATCAACGAGCACAACCGCGAGTTGACGGCGGCACTGGATGCCGAACTCGCCCGGCGCGGCCTCGACCTGCCCGTGTACTGGGGCAACCGCAACTGGATGCCGTACGTCGCCGATGCACTCCAGGCCGCGCACGACGACGGCCATGCGCGGCTGCTGGCGATCGCGACGAGCGCGTACAGCTCGTACTCCTCGTGCCGGCAGTACCGGGAGGACCTTGCGGACGCCGTCGAGGCGACGGGGCTCACGGGGCTCGTCGAGATCGACAAGGTCCGCCAGTTCTTCGACCACCCCGGCTTCGTCGCCCCCTTCGCCGAGGGGGTCGCCGACGGGCTCGCCCGACTGCACGCCGACGGCTACGGCGACGACGAGATCGAGATCCTGTTCTCGACGCATTCGATCCCGAACAGCGACGCCGACCGCTCCGGTCCCGCCGAGCGGGGCTTCGGGCCCGGCGGCGCGTACGTCGCCCAGCACACCGCCGTCGCCGAGGCGATCATCGCGCGGCTCGGCACGCGCGTGCCGTGGCAGCTTGTCTACCAGAGCCGCTCCGGTCCGCCGCAGGTGCCGTGGCTCGAGCCCGACATCAACGACGCGATCGCGGAACTGCCCGCGGCCGGTCGAAAGGCGATTCTCATCGTGCCGCTCGGGTTCGTGAGCGATCATATGGAGGTGCTCTGGGACCTCGACACCGAAGCGCTCGAGACCGCGGGAGAGCTCGGGCTCGCCGCGATCCGCACGCCCACGCCCGGAACCCACCCCGCGTACGTCGCGGGGCTCGTCGACCTCGTCGAGGAGCGCCTGCGCGGCACCGCGCCGGGTGACCGCCCGCACGAGACGGCGCTCGGTCCCTGGTACGACGTGTGCCGCCCGGGCTGCTGCGAGAACAAGCGGCTCGGCTTCCAGCCGGCCCTTGCGGGGGTCGCCCCGTGACGGAAGGCCCCATCCGCCTCGGCACGCGGGCGAGCCTCCTCGCCACGACACAGTCACAGACCGTCGCCGACGCGCTCGCGCGCGTCACCGGGCGCGCCGTCGACCTCGTGCCGATCACGACCGACGGCGACCGCCTGACCGGCCCGCTCGCGCAGCTCGGCGGCACGGGAGTGTTCGTCGCGGCCCTGCGCGATGCGCTGCTGCGGAGCGAGTGCGACCTCGTCGTCCACTCGATGAAGGACCTCCCGACGGGTGACGTGCCCGGCCTGCGGATCGGCGCCGTGCCCCCGCGTGCGCCCGTCCGCGACGTGCTCTGCGTCCGGGACGGCGCGACGCTCGCGACGCTTCGTGAAGGGGCCGTCGTCGGGAGCGGCTCGCCGCGCCGGGTCGCACAGCTGCGCCGCCGCCGCCCGGATCTCGACGTCCGCGGCATCCGGGGCAACGTCGACACGCGCCTGCGGAAGGTCGACGACGGGGAATACGACGCGATCGTCCTGGCCGAAGCGGGGCTCACCCGGATCGGCCGCACGGACCGGATCGTCGAGCGTTTCGACGAGGAGTCCTGGCCCACGTCGGCCGGGCAGGGGGCGCTCGCCGTCGAGGTGCGGACGGACGACCCGCTCGGCGCCCAGCTCGACACCCTGACCGACGCGGATGCCGCGGTCACCGCCCTGCTCGAGCGCGCCGTGCTGCGGCGGCTCGAGGCGGGCTGCGCGGCCCCCGTGGGGATCTCGGCCCGCGTCGAGGCATCCGACGTCATCCTGCTGGCGGAGGTCTATTCGCTCGACGGTGCCCGCGCGGTGCGGGTCGAGCGGGCGTTCGCTCGCGCGGCTGTCACGAGCGATGCGGCGCGCGCGGATGCCGCCGAGGCCGTCGTCGCCGAACTTCTCGACGGGGGAGCGGCGGACCTCGCCGACCTCGCCGGGAGCGGGCGATGACGACGGTGACCTCTGGCGTGCGTGCGACGGGCGGGGCGCTGCGCGGCGCGCGGGTGCTGATCCCGCGCGGCGGTGCGTGGGGCGCGCGCGTGGC
>JASCPG010000103.1 GCA_029960085.1 Microbacteriaceae bacterium PS02067
TACACCTACCCCATGGCGATCAAGTTCGTCTCCTGAGGCGCGACTAGAATCGGGGGAGGCCGCCGGGTGCGGCATCCCCCTTCTCTTGCGCTGTGCGCAATCCGACCATTGGAGCCACCGTGGCCGAGCAGTCTCGTCTCGACAAAGTCATCGCCCTGGCCCGCCACCGCGGGTTCGTCTTCCAGGCGGGCGAGATCTACGGCGGGTCGCGCTCGGCGTGGGACTACGGACCCCTCGGCACCGAACTCAAGGAGAACATCCGCCGCCAGTGGTGGCAGACGTTCGTGCGCGGCCGCGGCGACATGGTCGGCCTCGACTCGTCCGTCATCCTGCCGAAGCGCGTGTGGGAGGCATCCGGTCACGTAGCGACCTTCACCGACCCGCTGGTCGAGTGCCTGCAGTGCCACAAGCGGTTCCGCGCCGACAACCTCATCGAGGACTTCGAGGCGCGCAAGGGGCGCCCGGCCGAGAACGGGCTCGCCGACATCCCGTGCCCCAACTGCGGCACGAAGGGTCAGTACACGGAGCCGAAGGCGTTCTCGGGCCTCGTGAAGACGTACCTCGGCGTCGTGGACGACGAGTCGGGCCTGTACTTCCTGCGTCCCGAGACGGCGCAGGGCATCTTCGTGAACTTCGCGAACGTGCTCACCGCCTCGCGCAAGAAGCCGCCGTTCGGCATCGGCCAGGTCGGCAAGGCGTTCCGGAACGAGATCACGCCGGGCAACTTCATCTTCCGCACGCGCGAGTTCGAGCAGATGGAGATCGAGTTCTTCACGCCGCCCGCCGAGGCGCAGGAGTGGTTCGAGCACTGGGTCGCGGCGTGCTGGGACTGGTTCATCGACCTGGGGCTCAACCCCGAGAACATGCGCCAGTTCGACGTTCCCGAGGACGAGCGCGCGCACTACTCGGCCGGCACCATCGACTTCGAGTACCGGTTCGGCTTCCCGGGCAAGGAGTGGGGCGAGCTCATGGGCGTCGCCAACCGCACCGACTACGACCTGTCGAGCCACATCGAGGCATCCGGGCAGTCGCTGTCGTACTTCGACCAGGCATCCGGCGAGCGGTACGTCCCGTACGTCATCGAGCCCTCGTTCGGCCTGACGCGTTCGATGATGGCGTTCCTCGTCGACAGCTATGTCGAGGAGGAGGTGCCGAACGCGAAGGGCGGCACCGACACACGCACCGTGCTGAAGCTCGACCCGCGTCTTGCGCCGGTGAAGGTCGCGGTGCTGCCGCTGTCGCGCAACGAGAACCTGTCGCCCGTGGCCCGCAAGGTGGCCGACGACCTGCGTGCACAGGGCTGGAACGTCGACTTCGACGACGCCGGCGCCATCGGGCGTCGTTACCGCCGCCAGGACGAGATCGGCACGCCGTTCTGCGTCACGGTCGACTTCGACTCGCTCGAGGACCACGCCGTGACCGTCCGCGACCGCGACACGATGGGCCAGGAGCGCATCCCGCTCGACGGACTGGTTGCGTTCCTGGGCGAGCGCCTGCGCGGCGCCTGAGTCGCCGCTGTTCCCCCGCGACTGTCGCCTCACGCGGTGACGAACGCAGGAGATCTGTCGCGGGTGGGCCCGTTTCGGGGCCTCTGAGAGGGCGCGACGCCGAAACTCCTGCATTGGTCACGGTGCCCGGCCGCACCCTGTCGCGTCGCTGGGCGAGCTCGGCGGCGCCGGGACGCTGCCACGCTGCCCAGAGGTCGCCCGCCGGTGTCCGCCGCGTCTGGTGACGTACGCAGGAGATCTGCTACTGATGGCGACGATTCGGGCCCGATGTGCCCCTGAATGGCCGAAAGTCCTGCATTCGTCACGGCTTGTAGTGGGGCCAAACGGTGTGAGGCGGTGGGCGCGGCGGGCCAGCTTGCGGTGGCACCCCGAAGCTGGAGGGGAAGCCCCGGCGCGGCGGTGACTCAGGAGGTGGCGGCGCCCTTGGCGGCGCCCTTGGCCGCCTGCTTGTGGGCGCGCACCTTGGCGAGGCTCTCGGGCGAGACGATGTCGGCGACCGAGCGGAACGACCCCTCCTCGCCGTAGGGGGCGGATGCCTCGCGCCACCCGGCCCCGGTGAAGCCGCACTGCTTGCCGAGCAGAGCCAGGAAGATCTTGGCCTTCTGGTCACCGAACCCCGGCAGCGCCTTGAGCCGCTTCAGCACGGTGGGCCCGTCGGGGTTTCCTTCGGTCCACAGCGCTGCCGCGTCGCCGCCCCACTCGTCGACGAGCGTCCGGCACAGCGCCTGTACCCGCCCGGCCATCGATCCTGGATAGCGGTGCACCGCGGGGGTCTCCTTGAACACCGCCGCCAGTGCATCGGGGTCGTAGCCGGCGAGCGTCGCGGCGTCGATCGAGCCCGTGCGCTGCTCGATCTTCAGCGGACCAGCGAAGGCCGTCTCCATCGAGACCTGCTGGTCGAGGAGCATCCCCACGAGCAGCGCGAGCGGGCTGTCGGTGAGGAGGGCATCGGCGGGGGCGTCATCGGTGATGTGCAGGGCCATGCTGTCCATCGTCGCACCCCGACGGTGCATTCCCGGGGCCCTCGGAAGATGTTGGGTGAGAACCGTGCCCTCGACCGAGTCGTCCTTTCGGGTCACCGCCGGCAGCGCGTACGGCGGGCGCGGTGCGGCCCGAGGGCCCGCGCGGCCGGAGGCGCGGGAGCGCGGTGCGAGGATGGATGCCATGTCCGTCCCTCCTGGCGCCGCACCGACGCCGAACCCGGTGTCGCGGGCGCGCGACACACGTGTCGTCGTCGTGGGCGGCGGGGTCGCCGGTCTCGTGGCGGCTCTCGAGTGGGCCCGCATCGGGGCGACCGTGACCCTGGTGGAGGCACGGGACCGGCTCGGCGGTGCGGTCGAGACCGTCGAGCTCGACGGACTCCCGATCGATCTGGTGGCGGACGCGCTTCCGCATGGGCGACCGGAGGTGGACGCCCTGCTCGGCGAACTGGGGCTCTGCGATCTCGTCGAGAACGCCGCGCCGCTGCCGGTCTGGCTCGCCTCCCCGTCCGCCCCGCTCCCTGCGGCGACGGTCCTCGGCATCCCCGCGAACCCCTGGGCCGGCGACGTGCGCCGGATCATCGGCTGGAGCGGGGCGTGGCGCGCCTACCTCGATCGGCTCCGGCCGCCGCTCACGATCGGACACGAGCGCAGCCTCGGACGCCTCGTGCGCGCGCGGATGGGGGACCGGGTCGTCGATCGGCTCGTCGCGCCCGCGACCCGCGCCCTGTACGACCTGTCGCCCGATGACATCGACGTGGACATCGCCGCACCCGGCCTGAACGCCGCGCTGACTCGCACCGGATCGCTGGCCGGGGCGGCGTTCGACCTGCTGCCGGCGCAGGCGTCGCCTGCGCGCGCGACCCTCCGCGGCGGCCTGGGCACCCTGATCCGCGCGCTCGCGGATCGCCTGGCGCATTTCGATGTCGACGTCCGCACGACATCGCCCGCGCTCCAGGTGATCCGTGACGGCGGCCGCTGGCGCGTCGAGACCCCGGACGGTGCTGTTCCCGCCGACGCCGTCGTGCTCGCCACGGATGTCACGGCGGCTGCGGCACTGCTCGATGGCACCATGGGAAGTGGTCGCCGCGTGCCGGCGCCCGCGCCGGGCGCCCCGCCCGCCCGCCCCGTCGTGACGCTCGTGGTGGAGGCTCCGTCTCTCGACGGCGCCCCGCGCGGACGCGCCGTGTACGCGTC
>JASCPG010000104.1 GCA_029960085.1 Microbacteriaceae bacterium PS02067
CTCGACCCGAGCCCGACGCCGACACCCGCCCGACACCCACCCCGAACCCCCGAACCCCGAACCCGAACCCCCCGAACGTCACACAGCACAGCACCCCACACCGGCACCCCTACGCTGGAAGGAGCTCGTGAACCGGAAGCCTCCGCCTGGAGCCGCGCGCGACGCCGTCGCGGCGAGAGCCATCGTCCCTGGGACATCCCCGTCCCGATCCTGACCGGAGGCTTCGCCATGCCCGCCGTCCCCACCACCACTTCGGGCAGCCTGCCCCGCACCGCCGCGCTCATCGAGGCCAACGGCGCGCGCACCCTCGCCGACGACGGCTTCACGCTGCAGTCGACGCCCGAGTTCCACGCCCTCACGGCGGCCGCCGTGGCCGACGTGGTCGAGCGCCAGCGCGAGGCGGGCATCACGCTCGTCGGCGACGGCGAGTTCGGCAAGGCGATGTCGAACGCCGTGGACTACGGCGCGTGGTGGTCGTACTCGTTCCAGCGCGTCGCGGGCCTCTCGCTCACGGAGGTCAACGCCTTCAACGAGCCGGCGGTCGAGTCCTCCCCCGGCGACGTCCGCCTCACGAGCTTCCTGAACCGTCGCGACCGCCAACTCTTCCCCGCCGTCTACGCCGAGACCGTCGAGACCGGCCAGACCGCGACCGCGTTCCCGTCGACGACGGGTGCGCTCGCCTACCGGGGGCAGGATGCCGTGGCATCCGACATCCGGAACCTGAAGGCCGCGCTCCGGCCCGGCGAGCAGGGCTTCCTCACGGCGATCGCGCCGGGGTCGGCCGCCCGCGTGCGCAATGAGTTCTACGCGACGGACGAGGAGCACATCTTCGCGTGGGCCGATGCCCTCCGCGAGGAGTACAAGGCGATCGTCGACGCGGGGCTCATCGTCCAGCTCGACGACCCGTCGCTCGCGGAGAACTTCGACCAGATCACGCCCGAGCCCTCGATCGCCGACTACCAGGCCTTCACGAAGATCCGGGTGGACGCGATCAACCACGCGATCGCGGGCCTTCCCAAGGAGCAGGTGCGCCTGCACCTGTGCTGGGGCTCGTGGCACGGCCCGCACACGACCGACGTCGAGTTGAAGGACATCCTCCCGGTCATCCTGCAGGCGAACGTCGGCTCGATCTCGTTCGAGGCGGGGAACGTCCGCCACGAGCACGAGTTCGGCGCATGGGCGGATGCCGCGGTGCCGGACGACCTCGTGCTCGTCCCCGGTGTCGTGAGTCACGCGACCAACGTGGTCGAGCACCCCGAGCTCGTCGCGCAGCGCATCCGCCGCTTCACCGACATCGTCGGCGCCGACCGCGTCATCGCCTCGACCGACTGCGGCCTCGGCGGCCGCGTCCACCCCGACATCGCGTGGGCGAAGCTCGCCTCGCTCGGCGAGGGCGCGCGCCGCGCCTGACCCGCGCGCACCGGCTCGACGGAGGCGGGGCGGTGACGGCGTCGGGGGCCGAACCGCCCCGCCATGTGCGGCAGAATCGAAGGATGCCTCCCGTGCACAACCCTCACCTCCCCGCCGACCACGCGTGCCTCATCGTGCACGGCAGTGACAAGCCCGGGATCGTCGCGGCCGTCTCGGCGATGATCACGCGCATCGGCGGAAACATCGTCGCGTTCGACCAGTTCTCCGACGACCACCGGGGCGGGGCGTACTTCCAGCGGGTCGTGTTCCACCGGCCGGACTTCGCCGCCGACCGCCCCGCGATCGAGGCCGACATCGCCGCGACGCTCGGCGAGTTCGAGCTCGAATGGTCGCTCACCGACCAGTCGGTGCCCAAGCGCATGGCGATCCTCGCGTCGAAGCAGGACCACTGCCTGCTCGACCTCTTGTGGCGGCACCGCCGCGGAGACCTGCCGGTGACGATCCCGATGGTGATCTCCAACCACACGACGACCGCCGAGGATGTCCGGAGCTTCGGCGTGCCGTTCTTCCACGTCCCCTCGGTGGCGGGCCCGGACAAGTCTGCTTCGGAGGCGGAGATCCTGAAGCTCCTCGTCGGGAACGTCGACTTCGTCGTGCTCGCCCGCTACATGCAGATCCTGTCGCCGGAGTTCCTCGACGCGCTGGGCGTGCCGGTCATCAACATCCACCACTCGTTCCTGCCCGCCTTCATCGGCGCGGAGCCGTACAAGAAGGCGAAGGAGCGCGGGGTCAAGCTCATCGGTGCGACCTCGCACTACGTCACCGGCGACCTCGACGAGGGCCCGATCATCGAGCAGGACACCGTGCGGGTGACCCACGCGGAGTCCTCGGCCGAGCTCGCCCGCCGCGGCGCCGACGTCGAGCGTCAGGTGCTCTCGCGCGCCGTGCTGTGGCACGCGCAGGACCGGGTCATCCGGCAGGGCAACCACACGATCGTCTTCTGACCTCCCCGGGGCGCTCTGAGGGTTCCGCGTCAGTGCACGTATTCCATGAGGTCGGCACCGAGCGCGCGGAATGCGTCGTGGGCACGGAGGCGATGCCCCATCGAGAGGTCGTCGAACCCGACGATGAGGGCGTACGCGACGCCGGCGCGCGGCCCCGCGAGCACGCCGGCTTCGGCGCGGATGCCGCCGGTGCGACCGGTCTTGTTGACGAACAGCAGCCGGTGGCGGTCGTCCTCGTGCGCGAACGGGTCGAGGGCGGTCGCCGCTCCGACGAGCGCCAGATCCTGGTTGAGGTTCAGCCACTCGCCGACCTGCGCGCTGACGGCGGGTGAGACGACCCGGGCGTTGACGATCGCCGCGAACAGGGCGGCGAGCTCCCCCGCCGACGAGATCGCGACGTGCGGTGCATCGTCGGGCCCACGCACGTCGCGGAACCGGTCGAGCAGTGCCGTCCGGACGAGCCCGATGTCGTCCATCCGTGCGCGCACGGCACGCAGGCCGACCCGCTGCAGCAGCGCGTTCGCGGCGGTGGCGTCGGATGCTGCGGCGGCGAGCACCGCGAGGTCGAGCACGGGCAGTGCGGGCGCCTGCAGATGTTGCCAGATCCCGGCGTCACCGACGCTCTCGATCGCGTCGCGCCGGATGATCTCGTACGGGTCGAGCTGTCCGAACTCGATCTGCGCCGCGACTTCGATGAGGAGCGGGACGATACCGATCCCGCCGATCGGTAGGGTCAGGTGGTCGTCGCCCGTGAGGACTTCGGCACCCGTGTCGACGTCGTTCACCCGCACAGACATGTGCGCACCCGCCGATGCGAGCGAATCGAGCGCCTTGATCGTGCCGATGAACGAGCGCTGCCGAAGCGAAGCCCGGCGCGGGGATGTCGAGTCGTCGGACACCGCTCGCCGCGTCATGCGGGTCGCTCCCGTCGCTCTCGTCGCCCCTGTCACCCCGACCTCCGCACCGGTATGCGCGGCGGCGCGCAGCGACGCGCGCGTCGCGCCACCGGGCGCGGGAGTGCTCGGGGGCGCCGCGGCGGGTGCGCGGTGCTCGACATCCGCGGCATGCGCCAGCCCCGCGTCGCGTGCGTAGG
>JASCPG010000105.1 GCA_029960085.1 Microbacteriaceae bacterium PS02067
ACTCGGCCCTTCGGGCCTCGCTCAACGACCGGGACGGCGCGCCCCTCGGGTCGTTGAGCGAGCGCAGCGAGTCGAAACGTGCCGCGCCCGGCGACGTTTCGACTCGGCCCTGCGGGCCTCGCTCAACGACCGGTGGGGGGGGAACACTGACGCCGCCCCCGGCTTCGATGGGGCGGCGTCAGTCGTGGTGTAGAGAGTACACCTGGTATCTATGCGGGCAAATGGGTCACAGGTTGATCATGTGGCCCGCGAGGCCGTGGAACGCTTCCTGCAGCGCCTCCGACAGCGTCGGGTGCGTGTGGACGTTCCGCGCGAGCTCGAGCGCCGTGAGGTCCCACTTCTGCGCGAGCGTCAGCTCGGGGAGGAGCTCCGACACGTCCGGACCGATGAGGTGTCCGCCGACGAGCTCGAGGTGCTCGGCATCCGCGATGAGCTTCACGAAGCCGACCGGCTCACCGAGCCCGTGCGCCTTGCCGTTCGCCATGAACGGGAACGTCGCGACCTTGTACTCGCGGCCCGTCTCCTTGTACTGCGCCTCGGTGTAGCCGAACGACGCGACCTGCGGCGAGCAGAACGTCGCGCGCGGCATCATGCGGTAGTCGCCCAGCGTCATGGTCTCCGCGCCGCCGATCGTCTCGGCTGCGACGACGCCCTGCGCCTCTGCGACGTGGGCGAGCTGCAGCTTCGCGGTGACGTCGCCGATCGCGTAGATGCCCGGGACGTTCGTCCGCATGAAGTCGTCGATCTCGATCGCACCGCGGTCGGTGAGCTTCACGCCGGTGTTCTCGAGCCCGAAGCCCTCCACGCGCGGGGCGAAGCCGATCGACATGAGCACCTTGTCGGCCTCGATCTGGCCCTTCTCGCCGGTCTTGTTGTCGCTGAAGCTGACGGTGACCTTGTCGCCTGAGTCGACGACCGACTCGACCTTCGTGCCGACGAGGATGTCGACGCCGAGGTTCTTGTACTGCTTCGCGATCTCCTTCGAGACATCCGCGTCCTCGTTCGGGAGCGCGCGGTCGAGGAACTCGATGATCGTGACCTTCACGCCGTAGTTCGTGAGGACGTACGCGAACTCCATGCCGATCGCGCCCGCGCCGACGATGACGATCGAGCCGGGCAGGTCACGCGTGAGGATCTGCTCCTCGTAGGTGACGACGTTCTGGCTCAGCGAGACGCCGGGGAGCAGACGCACGGTGGAGCCCGTCGCGATGATGACGTTGTCGAAGGTGACCTCTTCGGTCGAGCCGTCCGTCTTCGTCACCGTGATGGCCTTCGGGCCCGTGAACGAGCCGCGGCCCTCGTACTCGGTGACCTTGTTCTTCTTCATCAGGTAGTGGATGCCCTTGACGCGCCCGTCCGCGACAACGCGCGAGCGGTCGAACGCCGCCCCGAAGTCCGCGGTGAACTCGCCCGAGATGCCGAAGAAGTCGGCCTTGTGCTTCAGGGTGTGGACCACCTCGGCGTTCTTCAGAAGGGCCTTGGAGGGGATGCAGCCGACGTTGAGGCACACACCGCCCCAGTACTTCTCTTCGATGATCGCGACGGACTGACCGAGCTGCGCAGCGCGGACGGCTGCGACATAGCCACCGGGGCCCGCGCCGAGGACGACGACGTTGTAATGAGGCATGCCTCCAGCCTAGTGCTCGCGGCGCTTGCGGTTCGCGGCCACCGTGGCCGTGAGAACGGCGATCAGCGCCACCACGATCACGGCCCCGAGAGTGATCCACACAGCCGTGTAGTCGTCGCCCACAGGCGCCACCTCAGTCGGAGACGGGGCGACCCCCGTGGGGGCGATGGCGCCGCCTCCGACAGTGAACGAGTACTGGCCCGAGATCGGATGCCCGTCGCTCGAGACGACGCGCCAGGTGACGGTCACCGCTCCCTGCGCCGTGCCCGTGAGCGGCTGCGTCAGCCGGGTGCCGTCGATGACCGGATCGCCGGATGTGAGATCGGTGCCGGCGGCATCCGTCACCGACACGCCCGTGGCACCCTCCTCGGTGAACAGCACACCGCTGAAGGTGAGTTCGAGCTGCGCGGGAAGGGCCTCGAGCTGCGCTCCCGCCGCGGGGCTGGCGCCGATCAGCTCGTCATGCGCGAACGCGGGCGATGAGATCGCGCTGAGCACGACGGCGAGACAGGCGGCGGCGAGAGCGACGAGACGCGTGTGAATTCTGTGTGACATCACCCTGTCGAGCCTAAGGGAGCCTGTCGGCGTCGGCGTGTGCGCGGTACCGTGGCCGCAATGGTGCAGGCGGGTCCCACCGTGAGGCTCGCCCCGACAGGAAAGTGGTGCGAGATGGACATGAAGATGATGGATGCCATGTCGGCGGACATGATGTCGATGGAGGGCATGCCCGCGATGGACATGGCGATGATGCAGGCCTGTATGGACGCGTGTGCCGCGTGCGAGCAGGCCTGCACCGTGTGCTCGACGCAGATGATGGACTGTGCGCCCGCGTGCATGAACTGCGCGGACATGTGCAACACCATGATGCGGTCGATGATGCGCATGCAGGGCATGACTCCGGCCGTCATGATGGCGATGCTCGACGCCTGCATCGCGATGTGCCAGATGTGCATGGACGAGTGCATGGAGCACGCCGACCACAGCCCCGTCTGCAAGATGTGCGCCGACGCGTGCAAGGCGTGCATGGATGCCTGCTCCACCGTGCGCTCCGCGATGGCGATGGCCTGATCGCACGACGCCGCGCGACCCGTCGGGGGACGACGCGCGCCCGCCCGCGGGCTCAGTCGGCGAGGGTGTTGAAGAGGCGTCCGCCGACCGAGAGCGTGTGATACCGCTCGTGGAACGCGACGGGGGCGCCCGGCTCGACCGCAGCGGCGGCCCCCGCGGCGTTCCAGAGCGCGATCGCACGCCCTTCCAGCGTGTGCAGGAGAAGCGTGCCGTCGGAGGCATCCGTGTTCGTCACAAGCGCGTCCACCCACTCCGCCGGCGTCGCCGAGACGAGGCGCGCCTGGATGAGGTGCACCGCGTGGCCCGGTGCGTACGAGGAGCAGTCTCCGCCCTGCGCGCACATGCAGATCGCGTCCTGACGCACCGGGGCGGGCGTGAGGCGGTTGCGCTGCGTGGACACGGGGTCTCCTTCTCGGGGGGGGGGGGGGGGGGGGGGGGCCGGGGCTGGGGGGGGGGCCCCCCCCGCCCCGCGGGGGGGGCCCCCCCGG
>JASCPG010000106.1 GCA_029960085.1 Microbacteriaceae bacterium PS02067
CCGCGGGCACGCGCAGGCCGCGGCGCCCGCGACGACGGAGACCGCGAGCGGCCTCGCCGCGCGCGCCGGCGAGGTGGAGCCGGCACTGCGTGCCCAGATCCCGAATGTCGACGCCGAGTTCATCGCGGCCGTCACCGCGGTGCTGTCGCAGGGGGCATCCGACCTCCACATCGTCGCGGAGTCGACACCCGTCGTGCGTGTCGACGGCGAACTCCGATCGGTCGGCGGGACGACGAAGTGGAGCCGCGAGCGTGTCCGTCGCGTGATCGAGGGGTTCGTCCCCGCCGAGATGCTGACGGCGTTCGAGCGGGATCTCGAACTCGACCTGGCCTACTCGGTGGGCGACATCGCCCGGTTCCGCGTCAACATCTTCCAGGACCAGCGCGGCCTCGGAGCGGCGCTGCGCATCATCCCGACGGAGATCAAGTCGGTCGCCCAGCTCGGGCTCCCGCCGGAGCTCGTCGACCTCGCGCATCTTCCGCGCGGTCTCGTGCTCGTGTGCGGCCCGACCGGGTCGGGAAAGTCCACGACTCTCGCGGCGATCATCGACAAGGCGAACGCGAGTCGTGCGTCGCACATCGTGACGGTCGAGGACCCGATCGAGTTCCTCCACCACCACAAGCGCGGCATCATCAACCAGCGCGAAGTGGGCGCGGACACGCACAGCTTCTCCGATGCGCTCAAGCACGCCCTGCGCCAAGACCCCGACATCATCCTCGTCGGTGAGATGCGAGACCTCGAGACGATCTCCACCGCACTGACGGCGGCCGAGACCGGTCACCTCGTCTTCGCGACGCTGCACACGCAGGATGCCGCGCAGACGATCGACCGCATCATCGACGTGTACCCGTCGCACCAGCAGGCGCAGGTGCGCACGCAGCTCGCGGCGACGCTGCGCGCCGTCGTCGTGCAGACGCTCATCCGCCGCTCGGGAGGGAAGGGCCGTACAGTCGCGACGGAGGTCATGTTCTCGACCCCCGCGATCCAGAGCCTCATCCGTGCCGGCAAGACGCACCAGCTGCGGACGGCGCTGCAGGCCGGTAACTCGATCGGCATGCACACGCTCGATCAGGATCTCGCCCGTCTCGTGCTCTCCGGTGAGATCGAGCACGCCCAGGCGCGCGATCTCGCGCAGGAGCTCACCGAGTTCGAACAACTCGTGAAGAACCGCGGCCTCGGCCGCGGTGCGGCAGGCGACGCCCTTCCCGAGGGGACGCGTCAGGTCGCGGGTGACCCCGGGGGAGGGATGTGACGATGGCGACGATCGCGAAGACGCCGCAGTGGGCGTACAAGGGCACGGATGCCTCGGGCAAGGCCGTCAAGGGCGTGCTCGACGCCACCAGCGAAGCGCAGGCGATCCAGCAGCTCAAGGGCCGGGGGGTGATCCCCGACAAGCTCACCGAGAAGGGTGCGGGGACGGGCCTCCAGCAGGAGATCTCGATCCCGGGGCTCGAGCGGGGCCCGTCGCTGAAGGACCTCGCCCTGCTGACGCGCCAGCTCGCGACGATGGTCGGTGCGGGTGTGTCGATCCTCCGTGCGCTCGCGATCGTCCGCGACCAGATCGAGAACCCCAAGCTGCGGCGGACCGTCGGTGAGATCGCGACGAAGGTCGAAAGCGGCACGGCGCTGTCCGCCGCGCTCGAGGAGTTCCCCCTCGTGATCCCGCCCATCATGGTGCACCTCGTGCGCGCCGGTGAGACAGGCGGCTTCCTCGACAAGTCGCTCGTGATGGTCGCCGACAACTTCGAGGCGGAGACGAAGCTCCGCGGCAAGGTGAAGGCGGCGCTCACGTATCCCATCGTCGTGCTGATCGTCGCCCTCGTCGGCGTCGCCGCGATGCTGATCTTCATCGTGCCGGTGTTCGAGAAGATGTTCTCCGATCTCGGCAGCTCGCTCCCCGCGCCGACGCAGCTCCTCGTCGACCTGTCGCACGCCATGCCGATCGTCGTGCCGATCGTGCTCGTCGCGGCGATCGCCTTCGCGATCTGGTGGGGGCGGGCGAAGAACACCGAATCGGTGCGGCGGATCGTCGACCCCATCAAGCTGCGGGTACCGGTCTTCGGCAAGCTCAACAAGAAGATCGCGCTCACGCGGTTCACGCGCAACTTCGCGACGATGCTGGCCTCCGGCGTGCCGATCCTCCAGTCCCTGTCGATCGTCGGCGCGACGAGCGGCAACTACGTCATCACCTCCTCGCTCGACAGCGTCCAGGCGAGCGTCCGAGAGGGCCGGCCCATCGCCGAGTCGATGGCCACAGCAGACATCTTCCCCGACATGCTCGTGCAGATGGTCGGGATCGGCGAGGAGTCGGGGTCGATCGACCAGATGCTCGAGAAGACGGCCGACTTCTACGACGACGAGGTCGAGACCATGAGCTCGCAGCTCACCGCGATGCTCGAGCCGCTCATGATCGTGTTCATGGGGGCGTTGCTCGGCTTCATGATCGTCGCGCTCTACATGCCGATGTTCATGATCTTCCAGTCGATCCAAAGCATGTGAACAATAATCACTTTATTCACATTAAAGACTTCTCATTTTCCGAGAAATCCGCTAGCCTCACCGATGTCGGCGTCTTCCCGAAGCCGATGCAGTACCCCATCCCCCCCGGACCAAAAGGACCTCTCATGAACAAGCTCGTCGCTCAGACGATGGCCAAGAAGGAGAACGGCGAGAAGGGCTTCACCCTGATCGAGCTCCTCGTCGTCGTCATCATCATCGGCATCCTCGCCGCCATCGCCATCCCCGTCTTCCTGAACATGCGGGAGGGCGCCTGGAAGTCGTCGGTCGAGACCGACGTTGCCAACGCGGTACTCGTCGTCGAGCAGGCCACGCAGGAGAGCAACGGCAGCATCGGCACGGCCCTCGACAAGGAAGGAAATGTGCTGACCTCGCCGAAGGGTGGTTCGTACACGGTGGCGGGTAAGTCGGGCACGGCCTCCGAAGGCAACGTCATCACTATCGCTCCAGCCGGAACCAACGGCTACACGATCACGGGCACCAACGCGGACTACGGGACGGACGCAGCCCACACGTACACCTTCACGAGCTCCACGGGCAAGAGCGGTTGGCCGACCGAGTAAGAGGCAGCCACTGAACGTTGTGCCTGCGCGGACACCTTCCGCGCAGGCACAACTTCTCTGAACCCGGTGCGTTATGAGGGGAGGCTCACGTGCACCGACCGTT
>JASCPG010000107.1 GCA_029960085.1 Microbacteriaceae bacterium PS02067
GGGGTGGGGCGCGCCGGGGCGGGCGGGCGTCGCGGGCGGCGGAGCCGCCGTGGCCGGGGCGACTCCCGGGTCCGCTGCCGACGACCGTGTTCACGCCGTCGCTGCCGGTCGCGGTGCTCGACGGCGACGGCGACATGGTGGCCGTCGACGCACGCGGTGAGCTCACGGCCACCCCGGCCAGGCTCGTGGCGGGCGGTCGCGAACGGGGCATCCGGCGTTGGGCGGGGCCCTGGCCGGTGATCGAGCGGGGGTGGGATGCCGTGCGGGCACGGCACGCGCATCGGTTCCAACTGGTCGACACCGACGAGGCGGCCTGGCTGCTCGTCTGCGAGGAGGGCGTCTGGCATGCCGAGGGGGTGTATGACTGATGGGCTTCCACAACCCCTCCGTGACCTGGTCGGAGATGGAGCGACTGCTGAGCGGCCGCCCGCCCGAACCCGATGGGGGCGACGGCCCCGCGTTCTCCCGCAAGCGCGGGTCGTATGAGCCGCCGCCGATCGTGCGCCCTGCCGACGCGGTGCCGTATGCCGAGCTGCACGCGCACTCGTCGTTCTCGTTCCTCGACGGCGCATCCTCTCCTGCGGAGCTCGTCGAGGAGGCGGAGCGGCTCGGGCTGCACGCGCTCGCCGTCACCGATCACGACGGCTTCTACGGGATCGTCCGGTTCGCCGAAGCGGCCGAGCACCTGCAGGTGAAGACCGTGTTCGGGGCGGAGCTGTCGCTCGGCGCGACAGAGGGGCTCGGCGCCCTGACGGGGTTCAGCAGCCCCGCGCCACCACGCAACGGCCCACCCGACCCCGACGGGACCCACCTGCTGGTGCTCGCCCGCGCGGAGGAGGGGTATCACCGGCTGGCCGCGGCGATCACCCACGCCCAGCTCGCCGGCGGCGAGAAGGGGCGGCCCCGCTACGACCTCGCCGATCTCGCGGAACGGGCGGACGGGCACTGGGCGATCCTGACGGGATGCCGCAAGGGGGCCGTGCGCCGCGCGCTGGCGGAGGGAGGCCCGCGCGCGGCCGCCGCGGAACTCGACCGGCTCGTCGACCTGTTCGGTCGCGACGCCGTGAACGTCGAGCTCATCGACCACGGCGACCCCGCCGACACGCGCGTCAACGACGTGCTCGCCGCACTGGCATCCGAACGTGCGCTGCCGGTCGTCGCGACCAACAACGTGCACTATGCCGTTCCCGAGCGGGTGCAGCTGGCCGCCGCCGTTGCGGCCGTGCGCGCGAACCGTGGTCTCGACGAGCTCGACGGGTGGTTGCCGTCGCACGCGAGCGCGCATCTGCGTTCGGGGGCCGAGATGGCGCGGAGGTTCCGCCGCTATCCGGGCGCGATCGCGCGCACGGTGACTCTCGCCGACGAGCTCGCCTTTCCGCTGCGGCGCGCGAAGCCCGCCCTTCCGAAGCTGCCGGTGCCCGAGGGGCACACGCCCATGTCGTGGCTGCGGGAGCTCGTCTGGAGCGAGGTGCCGCGCAGGTACCCCGACGCGTCGGAGGCCGACCGGGCGCGCATCGAGCGCGAGCTCGCGGTCATCGAGCAGAAGGACTTCCCGGGGTACTTCCTCATCGTGCACGGCATCGTCGCCGAGGCTCGGCGCCGCGGCATTCTGTGCCAGGGGCGGGGGTCGGCGGCCAACAGCGCCGTCTGCTATCTGCTCGGCATCACGGCGATCGACTCGATCTTCTACAACCTGCCGTTCGAGCGGTTCCTCTCCGCGATGCGCGAGGAGGAGCCCGACATCGACGTGGATTTCGACTCGGATCGGCGCGAGGAGATCATCCAGTGGGTGTTCGAGACGTACGGACGGGACCGGGCGGCGCAGGTCGCGAACGTGATCCAGTACCGGCCGAAGAACGCCGTGCGCGACATGGCGAAGGCGCTCGGGCATTCGCCGGGGCAGCAGGATGCCTGGTCGAAGCAGGTCGAGCGCTGGGACGGGCCCGTGGCGGGGGCGCACGACATTCCGGAGCGGGTACTGGAATATGCCGCCGTGCTCATGAAGGCGCCGCGGCACCTCGGCATCCATTCCGGCGGGATGGTGCTGACCGAGCGTCCGGTCGGTGAGGTGGTGCCGATCGAGCACGCCCGCATGGAGAACCGCACCGTCATCCAGTGGGACAAGGACGACGCCGCCTGGATGGGGCTCGTGAAGTTCGACCTGCTGGGTCTCGGCATGCTCGCGGCGCTCCAGTATGCGTTCGACCTCATCGCGGGTGCGACGGGGGAGCGGTGGGAGCTCGCGACGATCCCCAAAGAGGAGGCGGCCGTCTACGACATGCTGTGCCGCGCCGATTCGATCGGGGTGTTCCAGGTCGAATCGCGGGCGCAGATGGGCCTGCTGCCGCGCCTGCAGCCGCGGCGGTTCTACGACCTCGTGATCGAGATCGCACTGATCCGCCCGGGGCCCATCCAGGGTGGCGCGGTGCATCCGTACGTCCGGCGCAAGCTCGGCAAGGAGGACGTGACCTACGCCCATCCGAAGCTCGAGCCGGTGCTGGAGCGGACCCTCGGGATCCCGGTTTTCCAGGAGCAGCTGATGCAGATGGGCATGGCCGTGGGGGATCTCACCGGGGAGGATGCCGATGTGCTGCGTCGTGCGATGGGCTCGAAGCGCGGCATCGAGCGGATCGAATCGGTCCGCGAGAAGCTGTACGCCGGTATGGCCAGGAACGGGCTCGTGGGGGATGCCGCCGACGACATCTACGCGAAGATCCAGGCGTTCGCGAACTTCGGCTTCGCCGAGAGCCACTCCCTGTCGTTCGCCCTGCTCGTCTACGCGTCGTCGTGGCTCAAGCTGCACTACCCGGCGGCGTTCCTCGCGGCTCTCTTGCGCGCGCAGCCGATGGGGTTCTACTCGCCGTCATCCCTCGTCGCCGACGCACGACGCCACGGCGTGCGCGTACTGCGCCCCGACCTCCACGCCTCGCGCGCCGATGCCACCCTCGAGCCCCTGCCCTCTCCGGTCGTTGAGCGAGGCGCCGCAGGCACCGAGTCGAAACGCCCCGCCCCGCCGCCCTCTCCGGTCGTTGAGCGAGGCGCCGCAGGCGCCGAGTCGAAACGCCCCCCCCCCCCCCCCTACCCCGGCCTTTAGCCCGGCGCCGCCGCCCCCCCGGCGAAAACCCCCC
>JASCPG010000108.1 GCA_029960085.1 Microbacteriaceae bacterium PS02067
GTTTTTTTTTTTTTATCCCCTCGGGTTGGGGGGGGGTGTGGCGGGGCAACCCCCCCCCCTCTCTGTGTGTCTCGCCGCCCTCGCCCGGCGCCCGGTCCTGCGTGCTCCTCGGCCCACGAACTCCGCACGAAACGACGAACTCCGCACCCGATCTCGAGATCGGGTGCGGAGTTCATCACATTCTGCGGAGTCGGCGCGCGCCGCGCCGAGCCGCGTGGATGCCCGGGGTCAGCCGACGCCGAACAGCGCCTCGATCGGGCCGCGGGCGAAGAAGAGGACGAACCCGACACCGACCGCCCACAGCAGCGGGTGGATGGACTTCGCCTTGCCGGAGAACGCGTGGAGGACGATCCAGCTGACGAAGCCCGCCCCGATGCCGTTCGCGATCGAGTAGGTCATCGGCATCACGGTCGCCGTGAGGAACACCGGCAGCAGCACGCGGAAGTCGCTGAAGTCGATGTTCTTGATCTGCGAGAGCATCATGGCGCCGACGAGCACCAGGGCGGCCGCGGCCACCGCGCCCGGAACCAGCGAGGTCAGGGGCGTGAAGAACATCGCGAGGAGGAACAGGGCTCCCGTGACGACGGATGCCAGGCCCGTGCGCGCACCCTCGCCGATACCCGAGCCGGACTCGACGAACACCGTCGCCGACGACGAGGACGTGCCACCACCGACGATCGCGCCGACGCCCTCGACGACGAGCGCCGACTTGATCCGCGGGAAGTCGCCCTTCTCGTCGGCGAGGTCCGCCTCCTTCGCGAGGCCCGTCATCGTGCCCATCGCGTCGAAGAAGTTCGAGAACAGCAGGGTGAACACGAACATGATGAGCGCGACGACGCTGACCCGGTGCAGGTCGAAGCCGAAGTCCACGGCCCCGATGAGGCTGAGGTCGGGGAGGGCGACGATACCGCCGGAGAAGCCGAAGTCGAGGCCGAACGGCCAGATCGCGTTGACGATCGCCGCGAGCACCGTGCCGCCGACGAGGGCGATGAGGATCGCACCGCGCACGCGGAGCGCGATGAGGACGCCGCCGACCAGCAGCGTGATCACGAACAGCAACGTCGGAAGGCTTGCGACCGAGCCGCCGACTCCGAGGTCGACCGGCGGCGACGGGTTGCCCGTGGCGGTCACGAAGCCCGCGTTGACGAAGCCGATGAAGGCGATGAACAGGCCGATACCGACGGTGATCGCGAGCTTGAGCTGCACGGGGACCGCATCGAAGATCATCTTCCGCAGACCGGTCGCCGCGAGGATGACGATGATGACACCGTTGATCACGACGAGAGCCATCGCCTCGGGCCAGCTCACGGAACCGACGATGGAGAACGCGAGGAACGCGTTGATGCCGAGACCGGCGGCGAACGCGAACGGAAGCCGCGTGATGATGCCGAACAGCAGCGTCATGACGCCCGCGGTGAGGGCGGTGGAGGCGGCGACCGCACTGCCGCTGAGGACCGTGCCCTCCACGTCCGGCGTCGAGAGGATCAGCGGATTGAGGATGACGATGTACGCCATCGTCACGAAGGTGACGATGCCGCCGCGGATCTCGGTGCCGATCGTGGATCCGCGTCGTGAGATCTCGAAGAAGCGGTCGAGGGAGCCCTTGGGGGCGGGCGGGGTGGTCGCCTCGGGCGACGTGGATGCGGTTGTCATTGATCCTCCTGTCAGAAACGTACTGGCTCTGCGCGCCCGGGAAGAAACCCAGCGCGGCCTGGGTAGGGTCGAATCCGCATGAATCGCCTCCTCGTCGCGCTCCTCGCCGCCATCGACACCCTGATCGCGGCGGCCGTCGGCATTGCCGCGGCGCTCGCACCGCTGACCGTGTTCTGGGTCGTGGGGCTCGGGGGCGGCGCCGAATGGAGCGGACTGTGGCCCGCCGCGGCGCGCATCTGGCAGTTCGGCAACCTCGTGCCGCTGCACATCGTCCTTCCCGCCGAGTACCTCGCCGCGACGGGCATCCCCGCCGAAGCGGCATCGTTCTGGGTCTCGCTCGCTCCCCTCGGCTTCGCCGCGTTCGCCGCGATCTCCGCCGCCCGCTGCGGAGCCCGTGCCGCCCGGTCGGGTGCGTGGCTCGTGGGCACCGTCACCGCGGCATCCGTCACCGGTGTCGTCGCGTGGCTCGTCTGGGCGTCCTCGGGCAACCCGGTCGCGCTCGTCTACGGCTGGCAGGCGCTCCTCCTGCCGACGCTCGTCTTCGCCGTGCCGGCGCTCCTCGGTGCGCTCGTGGGCGCATGGCGTCACGGCGATGACGGCATCGTGGATGCCGTACGCGCGCGGATCGAGCGCACCGGCGTATGGGCCGGCGTTCCGGATGCCGCGGTGCGCGGGCTCGGTGCGGCCGTCGTCGGGTTCATCGCCGTCGGGGCGCTGCTCGTCGCCGTGGCGACGATCGCGCGCGGTGGTGAGGTCGTCGCCCTCTTCGAGGCGGGACACCTCGACCTCGGCGGCGTCATCATGGTCGCGCTCGGTCAGTTCGCCTACCTGCCGACGCTCGTCGTCTGGGGCGGCGCGTTCGCCGCCGGCCCGGGGTTCGCGCTCGGCACGGGCTCCGCCGTCTCGCCCGCAGGCACGAACCTGGGCGTGCTGCCCGGCATCCCCGTCCTCGGCATCGTCCCGCCCACCGTCTCGCACTGGATGCTCGTGTCGGTGCTCCTCCTCGTCGGCATCGGATTCCTCGCCGGTGCCGTCGCGCGCTCGCGCCTCATCGCGGCGGATGCCCGTGACGACGCCGCTCCGCGCCTGGCCGCCCTCGGCGTGGTCGCCGTCGGCGGGGGCGCCGTCGCCGCGCTGCTCGCCGCCGTCGCGTCGGGCGCTCTCGGCCCCGGGA
>JASCPG010000109.1 GCA_029960085.1 Microbacteriaceae bacterium PS02067
CGTCGCGGGGGCGGGCGATCGGGCCGATCTGCTCGCCGACCCACTTGCGCAGTGCGTCCGCGAGGCCTTCCGGCGAGTGCGTTTCGAGGTAGCTCTGCTTGACGATCACGAACGCGACCACCGCCTGACCGGTTGTTGTCAAGGTATGCGTCAGTGATCGGTTCGTTGGGGTTGAGCGGAGAGGGGCGACGTTGTCATTCTCGTCGTCGGCCAGTGAGGCGTTTGAGTGAGGGTCCGTCGTCGAGAATGACGAAGGTCATGATCTGTCGACGGATCAGGGATGATCTCGAGGACGACGAGTTTGGTGTCTAGCGTCAGGAAGAGGACCGCCGCGCCCTCGCGGCGAGTATGGCGACACCGGACCCCCGACATCCGGCGCGGGCGAGGATCCGCCAGCCTACGGGGAGATGTTCGCGCGGGCGCGGAGTCCCCGCACATCATCGCTTATCCGAACTTTCGCGTCACACGACGAGCGCTTGAGCTCGAAGACTCGATCAGGTTGAACCCTCACGCGCGCGAGGACCTGGCGCTGACCCGTGGTGGTTTGCGGTGCTGCAACCCCGCCCAAGCGAGCGAACCCGGCCTCGTCGCCGCATCGCCCGGCGTGGGACGAAGACGTGAGGATCTGCGCGGCGACGAGAGTGCCGATGCCAGGCACGGTGAGGAGGCCGCGACAAGTCTCGCGGACGATCGGCCTCCCTCCGTGTCACCTCATCAGACGCGCGCACGGCGTCGCGTCCGGAGCGATGAGCCGATCAGTGCGCCCGCTCCGAGCATGAGCAGTGCTGCCCCGACCCAGGGTGCCGGGCTCAACTCGCCTCCGGTCGCGGCGAGTTCATTGCGCTGCACGGTCACCGCGGCAACGACGGTGAGGCCGATGTCGTCGAAGCTGAGGATGAGGTGGTGCTCCCCGTTCGTGACGCCGGTGAGGTCGAAGCCGCCGGTGATGGCGGCGCGGTCCCACTGAACAGTGCCGAGCGATACCGGGGTCGATCGCATGTTGCCGATGATCGACGACTGTGAACCCTGCATCTTCGCCAGGAATGAGGACATCAGGTCGAATGCTTCACTGCGCTTGTCGGTCAAGCTGGCCAGTCGCAACATATCCATCTGCTGAGTGTTCGTGACGGCTGCGCGTTCTGCGCGCAGCGTTGCGACGAGGTCGGCAGCGGCCGTTCTCGCCTCGGTGGAGTCCGACGTCGCCGAAAGGAGAATGTGCGACTCCACGGCCGGGTGTGCGGCCGCGATCGCTGTGGCCAGCGACTCATCAGTCGGCCCGGCGACGTATGCGTTCAGAGCCGTGATGGCCGCGTCGAGCGTGACCACGCGGGCGTTGCGTTTCTGCACATCTGTGACCTGAGAGGAAAGCTGCTCGTCGAGCAGACGGACACGCTGATCCTGGACAGCGCGCAGAGCCCCTTCGAGATCGAATGCGGTGAGCGAGATTTCGTTCACGGTCACACCCGGCAGCCTGGAGACCACCGGCGACAGCAGCTGGGATGCGACGGCCGCCTCGCTCGTAGACGGCCGCTCCGCGAGGCCGAGCGCCTGTCCCGAGCCGTTGAGGAGAGGGAATGTGACATTCGGTGTGCCCGCCGCGGCCGCGAGCAGGTCGGCAAGCTCGGGCTCCGAGATGCCGCTGAAAGCGCCGGTGAGGCCGACATCGTCCGGGCGCTGGAAGACCGCGATGTAGGCCTGCTGTACCGGGTCGGTGGAGGGCGTGGGCGTCGGTGTCGGGGTGGCGGTGGGCGTCGGTGTCGGGGTGGCGGGGGGCGTGGGGGTCGGTGTCGCTGTGGGCGTGGGG
>JASCPG010000010.1 GCA_029960085.1 Microbacteriaceae bacterium PS02067
CTGGAGAACGCTGGGGTCGTCGCCAGCGATCTCCGCCGCTCGTCCGAGCGCAGCGAGGGCCTCGCTGGTGCGCCGCAGGCGCACCAGCGCCGTGCCGAGGGCGACGTACACGCTGACGGTGTTGCGGCCGACTGTCTGCGCGCTGCGCAGCGCATCGACGGCTGCGGCGTGGTCACCGGCCCGAGCATGCGCTTCTGCGGCGGTGACGAACCAGACTGCCGCGCTGCCATCGTCTCCCGCCGCGGCGAAATGACGGCCGACGCGGTCCGCGGCGGCCGGGCCGATCCCTGACCGACGGGCGAGAGCGTCAGCCGCACGCGCGTGGAGGAGTCTTTCACGGGCGAGCGGAAGGCCTTCTCGGCAGACGTCGGCGACGAGCCGGTGCGCGACCCGCACCTCCGAGGCATCCGTCGCCCCGGCCACAGTGATCAGCCCCACGCCCGTGCCCTCTGCAATCGCCGCGCCGGTCTCGTCGGCGGTGCGCCCAGCGACGTCACGCAGCAGATCGGTGTCCACAGGTGTCGCGAGCACGGCCAGCGCCTCGATGATCTGCCGTGTGGTGTCGCCGACGGCGAGCAGGCGATTGAGCACCCCCGCCGCCGCTCCCTCTACGGCGGCGAGTTCCTCATCCGGTCGCGCGGGCGCGGTCACCGCCGACCGTGCAATCGCGCGATCTGCGCTCTCCGGAGCCTGGAGCGTGCCGGTGCGCACGCGCTCCATGAGCGCCTGGGTGGTCGGCAGCGGGGCGATGCCGAGCTGGGTGTCCAGCACCTCGACGAGAGTCCTGTACGCGGCGAACGCTCCGGGGCGATCACCTTGGGCCGCGAGCAGGTGGATCAGGTCGACGTGCGCCGGTTCGGCGAGAGGATCCACGGCGATCCGCCGCCGGGCGTGGCCGAGCGCATCACCGGGGCGCCCTCCGCGCAGTGCGTGAGTGACGAGCATGCCCAGCACGAGGGACAGGTCATCGCGAAGGCTCGCAGCGATGGTCACCTGCCACTGGTCGAACTCGCGCGCGTCCCGAAGCGAGAATCCGTCGAGGAAGTCGCCGGTGAAGCGCTCTGCCGCTCGGCCCCAATCCGACGAGGCATCGGAAGCTACCAGGCGTCGAAACTCGACGGCATCGCAGCGAACGCGTCCGCCGTCCAGTGAGATCGCATCCCCGTCGACGATGATCTCCGGCACCGCGGCTGCAGCGACCGAGAGCGTGCGGCGCAGCGCGGCGCGCGCATGCGACCGGTCGAGATCGGTCCAGAGGATCTCGCACAGCGCGTCGCGGCCGATGGTCCGTTCTTCGACGCTGAGGTAGGCGAGGAGTGCGACGGCCTTTCGCGTGTCGAAGCGGACGTTCACCGCATCGCGGCGCACACGGGGTGGCCCGAGCCATCGGAAGTCCAGCATGCAGGCGACGGTAGCGCTCAACCGTAACGGCGGGCAATGCTCGAGTGCCCAGCCGTAACGCTCTCGGAACGCCCGCTGTGGCACCTTCGGGGCATGCCCAAGACCAGCCGTGCGGAGAGACGTGTTACGCGCGCCGAGCAGGTCCAGCCCGCCGAGCACATCGAGATCGAGATCGACGAGCAGGATCCGGTGCTGCGCTACCTCGCCACTACCTCGGGCCCCCTCGACATCGCCGCGCTGCCCCATTCCCCTGCGACTGAGCGGATGCGGGAGCAGGGCGTTCAGGTCGTCGTGCCACTGGTCACCAGCGGCGAACTGGTCGCCCTCATCGCGCTCGGCCCGCGACGGTCGGAGCGCGGATACGCCCGCAGCGACAGGCGGCTGCTCGATGCGCTCGCACGTTACGCCGCTCCTGCGCTCCGGCTCGGGCAGATGATGCGCGCTCAGGAGCGCGAGGCGCGCGACCGCGAGCGGATCGAGCAGGAGTTGCATGTCGCTCAGCTGATCCAGCAGCAGTTCCTCCCCACCGAGCTGCCCGAGCTCGGGGGCTGGCATCTCGACGCCTTCTACATGCCGGCGCGCACCGTCGGCGGCGACTTCTACGACGTGATCGATCTCGGCGGTGACCGTGTGCTGGTCGTCGCCGGAGACGTCACCGACAAGGGCGTGCCGGCCGCGCTCGTGATGGCGAGCACACATGCACTGCTGCGCTCGGCCGCTCAGAACTCGGCGCATCCCGGCGAAGTGCTGCAGCGCGTGAACGAACTGCTCGTGACGCAGATTCCCGCCAGCATGTTCGTGACGTGCCTGGCGCTGAGCATCGATCTGACCACCGGTGCGGCGACGTTCGCGAACGCGGGACACAATCTCCCCTACGTGCGCCGTCGAAGCGGCGAGGTCGAGCAACTCTCTGCCCGCGGCATGCCGCTGGGCTTGATGCCGGGCAGTCAGTATGACGAGACCCGCACCACGATCGGGCTCGGCGAACTCCTGCTGCTCTACAGCGACGGGATCACCGAGCAGCACGACGCGCACGGAGAGATGTTCGACTACTCGCGCACCGAGGCGGTCGTTCGGAATGCGACGGGCAGCGCCGACCTGGTCCGCCGTGTCACGGCCGTCCTCGCGGAGTTTCAGGGCGACGTCGAGCAGGAGGACGACATCACGCTGGTGGCGCTTCATCGGGGCGCGGCGGGCGCGAGCAGCGACACGGTGCGATTCGCGGTCCCCAGTGAGCTCGGCAACGAGCGCGAAGCCATGGATCGTGTCGCGGCCATCGTCGGCGATGCTCTCGCCGCGGAGCGCCTCGACGCGCTCAAGACCGCCGTGAGCGAGATGGCGATGAACGCGATCGAGCACGGCAACCGCGCCGATCCGCGACTGGACTGCGAAGTGACGGTGCGTCGCACGGCCGAGACCGTGGTCGTGGAGATCGCCGACTTCGGCCGTGGCCGCCACGAGATGCCTGACGTCCCCGACCTCGACCTCAAGCTCGCGGGGCTCCAGTCACCCCGTGGATGGGGCCTCTTCCTCGCCCGGAGCCTCGTCGATGACATCGAGGAGTTCAGCGACGGTGACCGACACCTCGTTCGTCTGACCATGCGCGTTCGCGCGGCCGAAGGAGTCAACCGATGAGCATCGACGTCTCCGTGAAGACCCTCGAGGACGAAGCGGTCCTGCTTCTCCGTGGCCGGATCGACCGCGAAGCCGCTGCCGAACTGGAATCGGCATGGATATCGGCACGCGCGACCGCGCCGTCCACTGTCCTGCTCGACTTCAGCAGGATCGACTACATCAACTCCACCGGCATCGCACTCATCGTGGGCTTCATCACGCAGGCGCGCGCCTCCGGCGTCAGCCTCCGAGCGGCCGGGCTCACTGAGCACTACCGCCACATCTTCGATATCACCCGACTCAGCGACTACATCGAGATCGCCTAGGAGCGCAGCATGCCCGCGAATCCAGCCACATTCATCACCACCGACCTCGGATCGGGCGCAGCATCCGTCGCGGTGCATGGCGAAGTCACGAACGCGTGCGAGCAGCCGCTGCTCACCGCGCACGAGCAGGCCACGGATGCCGGCGCCCGGCGCATCGTGCTCGACTTCACGGGCATGGACTACATGAACAGCGGAGGCATCGGCCTGATCGTCACGATGCTGGTGCGTGCTCAGCGCAGGAATCAGTCCGTCGCCGCGGTCGGTCTCACCGAGCACTACCGGCAGATCTTCCAGCTCACCCGTCTCGACGAGGCGATCGGCCTGTACGACGACATCGAGACCGCGACACGGAGTTGAGGTGGCGAAGATGACGAGTTCCGAGCCGGGCCCGCGCAACGAGGGCCACTGGGCGAAGCCGGTCGATCGCCTGCACGTCGAGGGTGCGGCGAGCGAGAAGGCTTTCAACGTCGAGGGCAAGCGGGTCGCCGGCCCGCAGCAGGCATTCGGCTCCCTCTGGGACCGCACCTTCACCGTCGCCCTCGGCACCGCTATCGCCGCGGAGGCGCTGGTCGCCGACTGGAAGGCGCACTTCGGCGACTTCTGGCCGAAGAATGCGACCTTCCACGCCACAGGGACGATCAAGGCCGGCGACGTCACTCCGTTGACGACCGGCGGGCTCAGCACCGGAATCCTCGTGATGTACGAGGATGACACCTCGTTCTCGTACATCACGCCGGAAGGTCACATGTTCGGCGCCATGATCACTTTCTCGGCGCGCAGTGAGGATGCCGGAACGGTCGCCGAGATCCGGATGCTGGTGCGCCCCTACGACCCGGTCATCCAGCTCATGTTCCCCATGGTCGCGAAGGTCGAAGCGGACTTCTGGAAGCAGACGCTGCGCAATATCGCCGCCAAGCACGGTGTCGCGGGGGCCGAGCCGACGGAAGTCACCGTGTGCGTGGACCGGCTGTTCATCTGGCGCAACTGGACGAACGTCTTCCACGGCGTGTTGATGAGCAACGTTCGACACCGCCTGGCCGGGCGGCGGGGATCTTCGCAATGACCGTATCCGGGCCGACCGCTCCCATCCTGCGATACGCGCTGCTCTCGCTCGGTGTGGCCGCGTTCATCGTCGTCGGCGTCATCAACACGGTGGCCGGCTCCCCGACGATGCTCATCTCCTTCACAGGGTACTCCGTCGTCGGGGCGCTCATCCTGGCTCGGCAGCCCCGCAACGGCGTCGGCTGGCTGCTGTTCGGCCTGGGACTCATCGCGACGGCATCCGGCCTGCTCGAGATCTTCGCCAGACAGACGGGCTCGGTCCACGTGGAAGCCATCCACACAGGCATGGCGTGGCTCGGCTGGGGGACGATGCCACTGATCGGCCTGTTCTTCCCGACCGGCAGGGTTCAGACGCGATTCGGTAGGTGGGTGCTGCGGGCCGCGATCGCGGTGGTGGGTGTAGCAACGATCGCCGCCCTGATCGGCGATGAGCTGGAGTCGGGTCGAACCAACCCGCTGGCGATCACCGCATACGCGGAGCCGATCGATCTGTTCAATTCCGTCCTGATCTATCCGCTGTTCTTCATCATCGTGATCTGCATCCTCGTCGACGTCGCGGTGCGCTGGGCGCGTGCCGGCAGCGTCGAGCGCCTGCAGTACCGGTGGCTGGTGTTCGGGCTGGCCGTCGTCATCGTCGACATCATCTCCGTAGGAATCCTGTCCGCGATCCTCCCCGACGATTCGCCGTGGTTCGCGGTCTTCGGCGTGCTCGGGGTTGTCGTCAACTTCATTCCAGTGGCGATCTACATCGCCGTCAGCCGCCATGGTCTCTACGACATCGGCCGGGTCGTCTCCCGAACCATCAGCTACGGCCTCATCCTGATGATCGTGGTCGGGATCTACGTCGGGGTGGTGATCGGGGTCGGCTCGCTCGTCCCCGCCGACAACCCGATACCGGTCGCCGCGGCGACGCTCATCGTCGCGTCCGTGTTCCTCCCGCTGCTGCGCTGGCTGCAGCGCGGTCTGGACCGCCGGTTCGATCGTGCGCACTACAACGCCGAAGCCGTCGTCGAGACGTTCGGCAGCCGCCTCCGCTCCGAAGTCTATCCCGACACGATAGCTCCGGAACTGCTCGCGACCGTCGATCGCACGTTCCAGCCGACCACGATCGGCCTGTGGACGAGATGATCCGCCGGACCTGGATCGCCCATGCGCTCGCCCTCTACACCCTGACCGGGTTCGTCGCCTCCTTCTTCGCTCCGGAGGATCCGATCACCGCCGCGCGCCTGGCAGAGGCCGCGGGCAGCTCGAGCGGTGAGGCTCAGTCGTGGTATTCCGTCGTCGGGCTGCTGGCGATCAGCGTGTTCCTGCTCACCACACTTGCCACAGGCTGGCTGATCGCCTGGAAGCGCCCGGGCAACTCGCTCGGCTGGGTGATCCTCGCCATCCCGGTGCTGTTCGCGACGATGCCGATCCTGACCCTCGCCGGCTACTGGCTCATCCCCGTGGATGAGACCGCCGCAGGCTGGCTCCTGCTGATTGCGGGAGCCAACGGCGAGGCGAACATGAGCTGGCTGCCGCCCATCGGACTGCTCATGACCCAGGTGCCGTTGCGATTCCCCACCGGTCGTCTGCCGTCGGCCCGATGGCGCGCGTGGTCGTGGTTCACGATCGTCTGGATCGTGATCGCGACAGCGATCGGGAGCACCGCGCCCGAAGTCGCGGCACTCGGCGTCGGCTACGGAGTCGACAGTCCTCTCGCGTTCATTGCGTGGGGCGATGCGGCCGGCGTCGTCTCCGCGATCATCTTCAGCGTGCTCGGCATCGCCTTCTTCGGATCGCTCACCTCCCTGTTCGTGCGCTATCGCAGTGCGGATGCCCAGGAGCGCACGCAGCTGCGGTGGATGTTCTGGGGGTGCGCGGTCCCGATCACCCTGCTTGTGCTCTCGTGGGTGATCAGCGGTGCGCTGTCGGCAGAGCCGTGGGCCCGCGAGATGGACGTGACGGCTTTCGTTGCGCTGTCGTACTCGTTCATTCCGCTGTCGATCCTCTTCGCCGTCCTTCGCCTCGGGCTCTATGCGATCGACCGGATCATCTCGCGGACGATCTCCTACGCCCTCGTGCTGCTCACGATCGTCGGAATCTACGTCGGGATCGTTATCGGTATCGGATCGCTATTCGACGGCGCCAACCAGGTGCTGGTCGCTCTTGCGACGCTGATCGCCGCGGCGGCGTTCCTCCCCTTGATGCGCTGGCTTCAGCGCGTGCTCGATCGGCGCTTCGATCGAGCACGGTACGACGCGGAGGCCGTCGTCGAGGAGTTCGGCAGCCGCATCCAGACTCAAGTCGACCCGGAGGCCACCGTCCCCGAACTCCGGCGCGCCGTCGAGCGCACACTGCAGCCCGCGACGGTGGGCGTATGGGTGCGCGGAGCCCCGCGATGACCAGGACCGCCGTGCTCTGGCATTCGATGCTGGTCGATGACCGCATGTGGGACAAGGTCGCGCCGGCGTTCGCTCAATCCCGCTACCTGTTGCGCATCAGCGGGCCGGGCCATCTCGGCGGCCCGCCGGCGCCGCGAGGATCATCACTCGACGACTGCGTGTCACTCGCTCTGGCCACGCTCGATGCAGCCGGAGTCGACAGCCCGGTCGACTGGGTCGGCTCGGGGTGGGGAGGACATGTCGGCATCTTGCTGGCGGCCGCGCATCCCGATCGCGTACGCAGTCTCGCCGTGTTCGACACCCCCCTTACCCCGCTCGCCGTCCCGGAGCGGATGATGATGATCGCGCTCCAAAGCTCATTGCGCATCGTCGGCGCAACGCGCCCGATCCGACGAACAATCGCAGCGGGCATGCTCGCCGATCAGTCGAGGAAGCAGCGAACGGCAACCGCGTACCTGGATGACTGTCTGCTTCGCGCCGACAGATCGAGTCTGGCCCGCATGATCGGGGCAGTGTCGATCCGGCGGGCCGATCTCACCCCGCTGAGCGCCGACCTGACGATGCCCACGTTGTTCGTCTCGGGTGAGGAGGACCGCGTCTGGGGGCAGGAAGCCGCCCCCAGCCTGCGCCCCGCGCAACCGCCGCGCACCGTCGTCACCGTTCCGGGAGCGCGCCACCTCACCCCGTTCGAGGCGCCGACTGCCACGATGGATCTCGTGCACGCCTTCTGGAGTCGCGTTGACTGATCTCGATGCGGTCGTGGTCGGCGCGGGGGTCAACGGGCTCGTCGCGGCGGTCGTGCTGGCTGAGGCCGGGGATGCGGGTCACGGTGATCGAGGCCGAGTCGCGCCCCGGCGGGGCGCTGCGATCCGAGGAGCTCACACTTCCCGGGTTCGTCCACGACATCGGGGCTACGGTCCTCTCGCTCGGCCTCGCCTCTCCCGCGATGCGCGCGCTGGGGATCACGCCCGCGGGGGTCGAGTTCCTGCACGCTGCGGCCCCACTCGGCCACGCGATCCGGCCGGGCGAGTCGGTGCTTCTCCACCGGTCCCATCAGGAGACCGCAGCGGGTCTGGGACGAGACGGGCGACGTTGGTCGGCCGTGCTCGGCGGTCTCGCGGACCGATGGGAGGGACTCGCCGAGTCTGTGCTCGATCTCTCCCACCTCCCGCCCCGCGCCCCGCTCACGCTGGCCAGGTTCGGTCTCCATGGCGGCTGGCCGGCGTCGACGCCGATCAGGCACGGCTTCCACCAGGAGCCTGCGCGAGCCCTGTTCGCCGGTCTCGCCGCCCACTCGTTCCTGCCGCTCACAGCCCTCGGGTCATCCGCGTTTGGGATCGTGCTCGGGTCCTTCGCGCACGCCGGCGGGTGGCCGGTCGCCGCCGGCGGGTCCGAGCGACTCGTCGACGCACTCGTCGCACGGTTGCGATCGCTCGGCGGCGACGTCGTCACCGGCACTCGGATCACCGACCTCGGCCAGCTGCCGAGCGCTCGGACCGTCGTCCTCGATGTGGATGCGCGGCAGTTTGCTCGCATCGCTGGAGACCGGCTGCCGGCACGCTACCGGCGTCGGCTCGAGCGCTGGCGCTACGGACCCGCGGCCTACAAGATCGACTGGGCGCTGGATGGGCGTATCCCCTGGACCGACGAGGAACTCGCCGCTGTCGGCACCGTTCACATTGGCGGCACCGCGGAAACAGTGATCGCGTCGGAGTCCGCAGTGGCCGCCGGTCGGGTCTCAGACGATCCGTATGTGCTGCTGGTACAGGCCAGCGTCGCCGATCCGTCGCGCGCGCCGATCGGCAAGCAGACGGGCTGGGCCTACATCCACGTGCCGAACGGCTGGCGCGGCGACGCGACCGTGCTTATCGAAGATCGCATCGAACGGTTCGCACCCGGGTTCCGCGAACGCATCCTCGCCCGCCACGTCTGGACGCCGTCCGCTCTCGAAGCGTGGGACGCGAACCTCGTCGGCGGCGACATCGGCGGCGGCGCGAACGATGTCGCGCAGCTGTTCGCCCGGCCGCGCCTGTCGCACGCGCCGTGGCGCACACCGCTCCGCGGCGTCTACCTGGCATCCACCTCGGTTCTGCCTGGCGGCGGTGCGCACGGGATGGCAGGTTGGAACGCCGCCCACGACGCACTGCGCCACCTCATCTCGTGAAGCACGCCGCGGTCCCCTCAAGTGCAGTGCCCGCAAAGGGGACGGAAGCCTGACCCGGTCTCCCTCAATGAGAGCGTTGTCCACGGACGATGCTCCAGAAGGCTCGAGAGTGCGCTGCGGCTACACGGCGAAGTGTCCAGCAAACGACTACCAAACATTCAAACTCCCTGACCTGATCGAGCGCGTCGGCCGCAATTTCGACAATGAGGTCGGGGCGCTTTGCGTAGTGGCCTTGGGTGATCGCCGCGTCACTGTGCCCGAGCAGATCGCGCGCGACCTCGACGCCGGCCGTGTCCGATACCGCCGCGGCGACGGCCTTGCGGAGGCTGCGGAAGGTGAGGTGCTCGGCGTCGACCCCGATAGCCATGAGCTCCGGCTCGAACTCGCGGCGGAACATCCGCAGCAGCTCGCCGACTGCGCTGGGGTCGCGCGGACGGCCGCGCTCGGTGATGAACAGCACGTCGTCGGGATTCCGTTCGGGATCGGGAACATGGCTGGCCACGAGCTCGCTCAGCACCTTGGCGGCGAACCTCGGAACGCGAACCCAACGCTTCTGCCGCTCCGCCTTGGGCGTGTCCTGGCGGAACAGGCCGCGGGACTTCGTGCGAACCATCGTCCCCCCGACCCAGACGAGCGCCTCCATCGTGAGGGTTCCATCCGGCTGCTCCACCGCCTCGAACCGCACGTCCTGGAACCGGATCGCAATCGGCTCCGCGGTTCTCTCGGAAGTGCCGAGCGTTATGAGGATGTAGTCGGCGAGCAGCTTGTAGTTGGGCCGCCGGCCCACCGGATACCGAACCCGGTGTCGCTCCGGCCACACGTCGCGGATGAGGTGGAGCATGTACTTGACCTGCGCCGCGTCGAGTTCGAAGTACACCGTGTTCGGCTCATCCGCTCGCCGGGTCGCACGGATGGGGTTTGCCACGACGACCGCTCCGTACCGTGTCTGCTGGATCGACCCGGCAGCCGAGAAATGTCCCTGCTGGATCGCCCAATCGAACGTGAGCGACATCACGTTACGAACCTTGTTCGCGGTCGTCACCGACTTCTCCCGTGCGATGTCCATGAGCAGCCCGTCAGCGCGATCAGCGGTGATGTCGGCGATAGGGATGGCTCCGGCGCGCGGGGTGACATGTGCTCGGACCACCGAGGCGTAGCCATCGACGGTCTGCTCGCGGCGCTGGCGCAGCACCCGAGGATCATCGTCGTGATACGCCGTCTTCAGCCACGCCGTCGCCAGCTCGGCGACGGTCATGAACTGCGTTCGTCGCGCCAGGACTCGACCGACCGCGACATCAGCCGCCTCCTGCAACGCGGCCAGCGCCTCGGCCTCGGTCGCTGCGCTGCCGCTCGGACGGCGCTCATGCCCGTTGCCGTCATAGACCCGCGCTCGCGCGATGACGAGACCGCTCGGCTCGACGGTGTAGGTCACCTTGCCGAGTTCGCCGAGCGCGCGCTTCGGCCGCGCCATCAGTCGCCCGCCCTGTCTATCGGGGCCACGAGCCGCCCAGCGATGAACGCTTCGACATCCTCATCGCGGTAGCGGACGTTGTGCGCCGAGAGTGCGACGAACGGCAGGCCGAGACCTCGGCTGCGCGCACGCTCTGTCCGCCAGTCAGCGAGCGTCCTGATCGGGATGCCTGTGTACTCCGCAAGCTCCTGCGGAGTCCAGAGCCGGGGGCGGTCGTCGCTCATACTAAGCAGGTAGGCGGCACCTCCCGTAGACTCCCAGGGACGCCCGTAGGACGGCCCGTAATCGAGTAAACGGACGGGTTCTCGGACAGCCGCAGCAGCGACCCTACCCATGCTCACCATTGCACTTCCCTGTATTTGCAGGGAAGTGTGAACCTGCGGAACCCCCTCCGGTTCACAGATCCTTAAGCCGAGCTGTACTTCGGGGTCTGATCACCTCACCCGGAACGCCCCGGCATCCCGCTTCGGATGCCGGGGCGTTCCGCATGTGCGGCAGGCGATCACCCGTAGAACAGGCGCTCGAAGTCGCGTCGCGCGCGACGCGCCGTGCGCAGCCACTCCTCTTCGACGAGGGTCGCGGAGCGCTCCGGGTAGTCCAGGAGCCGGCCGATGCCGTCGAGCTTCGCCCGGTCGGTGGGCAGCGCGTCGCTCGTCTGACCCGACAGCAGGGTGTTCGCCGAGCGGAGGCGGCTCGCGAGGCGCCACGACTCGGACAGGCGCGCGGCCGCGGCATCGGGCACGAGCCCCGCCTCGCGTGCGGCCTCGAGGGCGTCGAGCGTGGACGTCGTCTGCAGGCCGGAGATCCGGTGGGCGTGCTCGTGCTGGATGAGCTGCACGAGCCATTCCACGTCGCTGAGTCCGCCGGGGCCGAGCTTCAGGTGGCGCGAGCGGTCGACGCCCTGCGGCAGCCGCTCGTTCTCCACGCGAGCTTTGATGCGCTTGATCTCGCGGAGATCCTGCACCGCGACGGCGCTCGGGTAGCGCACTCCGTCTGCGAGCGTAATGAAACGCTGGATGAGCTTGACGCTCCCGGCGACGCCGCGGGCGCGCAGGAGTGCCTGCGCCTCCCACGACAGCGACCACCGCCGGTAGTACTCGGCATAGGACTCGAGCGATCGCACGAGCGGCCCGTTGCGCCCCTCCGGACGCAGATCGGCGTCGAGGTCGAAGGGGACGCGGTGGTCCTCCGAGTACGTGCGCAGGCCCGCGACGAGCTGAAGCGCGAGTTGGTGCGCCCGGTGCTGATCGAGCCCGTTCGCGTCGTACACGTAGAGCACATCGGCATCCGAGCCGAAGCCGAGTTCCCCGCCGCCGAAGCGCCCCATCGCGATGACGGAGAAGTCCAGCGCGGCATCCTCCGGGGGCACGACCTCGCGGCGCACCGCGCGCAGCGTCGCCTGGATCGTGACCTCGCTCACCGTCGTGAGGCCATCAGCCAGTTCGTCGATCGTCAGGCGGCCGAGAACCGCCCCGAACGCGAGGCGCAGGAGTTCGCGCCGGCGGAGCGCGCGCACGGCGTTCATCGCATCGGCGATGTTCGTGTGGCGCGTCTGGATCGCGCGCGCCTCGTCCTGCAGCGCGACGCCAGGGCGCGGCCGCAGCTGATCCTCCGCGTCGAGCCACGCGACGGACTCGGGGATCCACTCCATCAACTCGCCGATATAGCGCGAACCGGAGAGCACCCTCGCGAGACGCTCGGCGGCGCCGGACGAGTCGCGGAGGGTCCGCAGGAACCAGGGAGTGTCGCCGAGTCGTTCGCTCACGCGGCGGAACGCGAGGAGCCCGTAGTCGGGATCGACGCCGTCGGCGAACCAGCGGATCATCACCGGCATGAGGTGGCGCTGGATCGTCGCCTTGCGGCTCAGCCCGCCCGTGAGTGCCCCGATGTGGCGTAGCGCCCCGGCAGGGTCGCGGAAGCCAATCGCCGCGAGGCGGTCGTGCGCTTGCGCCGTGGAGAGCTGCTGCTCGTCGGCGGGCAGGGCCGCGACAGCGGACAGGAGCGGGCGGTAGAACAGCCGCACGTGGATCTCGCGGACCTCGCGCTTGATGCCCTCCCAGAGCTGCCACACGCCGTCGCCGTCGGGGGCGAGCCGCGACGCGCGCGCCAGCACACGCAGGCCGTCGGGCGTCTGGGGCATGAGGTGGGTGCGGCGCAGATCGCGCAACTGGACACGATGCTCGAGTACGCGGAGCATGCGATAGTCGCGGGCGAACGCCGCAGCATCGCTCCTGCCGATGTACCCCTCGCTGACGAGGGCTTCGAGGGCATCCAGCGTCCCACGCTGACGGATGCGGTCGTCGGCGAGTCCGTGCACGAGCTGCAGCAGCTGGACGGTGAACTCGATGTCCCGGATGCCCCCCGGCCCGAGCTTCAGCTGGTACGGCACCTCGGCGGCGGGGATGAACTCTGTGACGCGCTCGCGCATCCGCTGCACGCTGTCGACGAAGTTCTCCCGGGCGGCGCTCGTCCAGACCTTGGGCTGGACGGCGGCGACGTATGCCTCTCCGAGCATGCGATCGCCCGCGAGCGGGCGCGCTTTCAGGAGCGCCTGGAACTCCCAGCTCTTGGCCCACCGGTCGTAATACGACAGGTGGGAATCGAGGCTCCGGACGAGTGCACCCTGCTTGCCCTCGGGGCGCAGATTGGCATCGACCTCCCAGAGCGGCGGCTCGATCTCCATGCCGGAGATGCCGCGCATCGTCTGCACCGCAAGGCGCGTCGCGATGTCGATCGCACGGCTCTCCCCCACCTGCTCGATGAGGTCTTCGGATGCCCCGCCGACGAAGATCACGTCCACGTCGCTTACGTAGTTCAGTTCGCGCGCGCCGGTCTTGCCCATCCCGATGATGGCGAGCTGCGTTGCGGCGACCTGATCGCGCGGGAAGAGGCCGGGGCCACCACCTCCTGAGACGCGAGTACGCGCAACCGCGAGGGATGCCTCGAGCGCCGCACCCGCGGCATCCGCCAGCGCGGCGGCGACGGCGGGCAGCACCTCGACGGGGTCGTCGGAGCCGAGATCATATGCCGCGATCCGTGCCAGCAGACGTCGGTAGCGCACGCGCAGTGCGACCCACGCGGCTTCGTCGCCGCTCGAAGCGAACCCCTCGGCATCCGCCCCCACCGCGTCGAGAAGCTCTTCGACGAGCTCGCTCTCGGTCGGGAGTCGTTCGCCGGGTTCGGGGATGTGGGCGAGCTCAGCGGGGTGGCGGAGGTAGAAGTCGGCGAAGCCCGTCGACGCGCCGAGGAGCAGCCAGAGGACGCGTCCCACGCGTGGGAGGGCGTCGGCCACAGCTGTCGGATTGCGGCGCACGATCCGCGCGAGACCAGCCAGCGCCGCGTCGGGGTCCGCCGCGCCATCCGCGCCGTCCAGGATCGTCGCGCGCGGGATCGCCAACGCATCGGCCAACTCGCTCAGCAGCGTGTCGGCCTCGCCGATGTCACCGAAGCCGTCCCGCGCGAGCACGGTCCGGACGGATGTGCGTTCGCCGGCCGACATCGCAGGCTCAGAGCATCTCGAGGTTGCTCTTCAGCTCGAACGGCGTGACCTGCGCGCGGTACTCCTGCCATTCGCGGCGCTTGTTGAGCAGCACGTAGTTGAAGACCTGCTCCCCCAGCGTTTCCGCGACGAGCTCGGACTCCTCCATGTACTCGAGCGCGTGGTCGAGGCTCGCGGGCAGCTGCGCGTACCCGAGGGCGCGCCGCTCCGAGTCGGTCAGCGACCAGACGTTGTCCTCCGCCTCGGGCGGCAGCTCGTAGCCCTCCTCGATGCCCTTGAGGCCCGCGGCGAGCATGAGCGCGTACGCGAGGTACGGGTTCGCGGCGGAGTCGAGAGCGCGGTACTCGACGCGCGTGGACTGACCCTTGTTGGGCTTGTACATCGGCACGCGCACGAGGGCGGAGCGGTTGTTGTGACCCCAGCAGATGAAGCTCGGGGCCTCGTCGCCGCCCCAGAGGCGCTTGTAGGAGTTGACGAACTGGTTCGTCACGGCGGCGATCTCGTTCGCGTGGGTGAGTAGGCCCGCGATGAACTGGCGGCCCGTCTGCGAGAGCTGGTACTGACCGCCCTCTTCGTAGAACGCGTTCCGGTCGCCTTCGAACAGCGACATGTGGGTGTGCATGCCGCTGCCGGGCTTGCCCGAGAGGGGCTTCGGCATGAAGGTGGCGTACACGCCCTGCTCGATCGCCACCTCCTTCACGACCGTGCGGAACGTCATGATGTTGTCGGCCGTCGCGAGCGCATCCGCGTACCGCAGGTCGATCTCGTTCTGGCCGGGCCCGCCCTCGTGGTGGCTGTACTCGACCGAGATGCCGAGGTCTTCGAGCATGCGGACGCTCCGGCGCCGGAAGTCGTGCGCCGTGCCACCGGGGACGTTGTCGAAGTAGCCGGCGGAGTCCACCGGCTCGGGGCCGTCGGGTCCGAAGGAGGACGACTTCAGCAGGTAGAACTCGATCTCGGGGTGCGTGTAGAACGTGAATCCGGCATCCGCCGCCTTCGCGAGGGTGCGCTTGAGCACGTGGCGTGGGTCGGCGACGGCCGGCTGTCCGTCGGGCGTCGTGATGTCGCAGAACATGCGCGCCGTCGGGTCGATCTCGCCCCGCCACGGCAGCGTCTGGAACGTCGTGGGGTCGGGGTGCGCGAGCAGGTCCGACTCGTACGAGCGCGTCAAACCCTCGATCGCGGAGCCGTCGAAACCGAGGCCCTCGGTGAAGGCGCCTTCGACCTCGGCCGGGGCGATCGCGACGGACTTGAGGGTGCCGACGACATCCGTGAACCAGAGGCGAACGAACTTGACGCCTCGCTCCTCGATCGTCCGCAATACGAAGTCACGCTGCTTGTCCATCGCGTCCTCTCCCCTGCGATCGCGCAGAGCCGTCGGGCTTCGGGAGAAACCCCGTGCAGGCCAGACTATCGGGCGAGCCGGGTGGCGGATGCCACGCCGCGAGTGTCGCGGTCAGGCGTCGTCCTCTGCCTCTTCTTCGGCCCACGCGCGCGAGCGCTCGGCGAGCAACTGGGGCGCGTTCGCAGCCTCTTCTTCGGTGTCGAACGGGCCTGCCCGGTCGATCGCGGGCGACTCGAAGCCGCGTTCCACCTTGCCCGTCGTGAGGTTGTACCAGAACTTGTCTTCGCCGCTGGACATCGCGCTCCCTTTCGCCTGGACTCCGCGGAGTCGCATGGATCACTCGATCCTAACGAGGGGACCCCGCTGCCTGGATAGGCTGGACGCATGACGACGAAGGCGACCCGCGCGGTCGGAGTGGACATCGGTGGTACCGGCATCAAGGGGGCGCTCGTCGACCTCGCTGAAGGGGCGCTGCTCAGCGACCGCATCAAGGTCGCGACGCCGCGGGGCGCCGAGCCCGACGACGTTCTCGCGGCGGTGCGGCAGGTCCTCGACACGCTGGGTGTGGCGGATGCGGAGGTCCCCCTCGGGGTCGCCTTCCCCGCGATCGTCAAGCATGGGAAGACGCTCTCGGCGGCGAATGTGTCGGATGCCTGGATCGGATTCGAGGCCGAGGCCTTCTTCGAGAAGGGTCTCGGCCGGGAGATCCACTTCGCCAACGACGCGGATGTGGCCGGCATCGCCGAGGTGCGCTACGGGGCTGCCCGCGGAGCGCAAGGCCTCACGATCCTGACGACGCTGGGCACGGGCATCGGCACCGCGATGCTCTATGACGGAGTGCTGATCCCGAACTCGGAACTCGGGCACCTCCAGCGCGCGGGCAAGCGGAAGGACTTCGAGGCTGTCGCCGCGTACTCGGCGATGGAGCGCGAGAGCCTCGACTGGGCGCAGTGGGCGGCTCGGCTGCAGGACTACTACCAGCACCTGCAGTTCCTCTTCAGCCCGGACCTCTTCGTCGTCGGCGGGGGCGTCTCCAAGCACGCCGACCAGTTCCTGCCGCTGCTGCAGCTCGACACGCCGATCATCCCGGCCGTTCACCGAAACAACGCCGGCATCATCGGCGCCGCGGCCTTGACCGTCGGCGACGCCGGCTGAGAGTTCGCCGCCACTACGGGGCGTCGCCTGCGGGCACCGGCTGACGGGGCGAATGGGCCGGCCTGTACGCCGGGTTCTGTCCGGGAGCGGGTGCTCCGTGGACGGTCATCTCTCTCGGCGACACGTTGCCGTGCCGCTCCAGCGGTCTACCCGGGGACTCGGCGGGCCGCGTCGGCATCCCCTGTCTGACCTTGCTCCGGGCGAGGTTTACCATGCGGGGCGTGTCACCACGCCCCCGGTGGTCTCTTACACCACCCTTTCACCCTTACCCCGGCCATGCCGGGGCGGTCTGCTCTCTGTGGCACTGTCTCGCGGATCGCTCCGGGTGGGTGTTACCCACCGCCCTGCCCTGTGGAGCCCGGACGTTCCTCGGTGCGGGCAAGCCCGCCACGCGACCGTCCAGCCGACCCATTCGCACAGCCGATTCTACGGCGTCCATGCGAACCCGCCCGCAGGGTGGTACGGTGACGACAAGCGATTCACTGGGGGACAGGGATCGTGAGGGCTGGGGGGCCCGAAAAATGCACAAGAAGATCATTTCTGTTTGTGCGGCTGCGTTTTTGGTGCTGGGGGCACCTGCAGCCGCGTTCGCCGTAGAACCTGGCGGAGCGGGGTCCGACGACTCCGGCGACGCCGGAAGCTACACACCGGTCAAGCCGCACGATCCGACACTGGCGGGATCGACCCTGTCGTCGACCTGCGTCCGTGACGTTCCGTGGATCGACTTCTCGGTCGTGCTCAACGATCCGGACGGGATCGCCACGTCGCACGACGCGGCGCTGATCCTCTCCGACGGCGCGAACTCGACGACGATTCCGCTTGGGACCATCGTCGACGGCGTGCTGTCCGGGCGTGTGCTCTGGCCAGGGGCTGCGGTGGACGCCGCGGGCAAGGCCGCCGGCTGGCCCGGGTGGGAGTTCCGGGGCGGTGAATGGCGGGAGACGGACGGCAACTTCCGGTGGACCCGTGGTGACATCCACGCGGAGATCAAGGTCAACCCCGAGATCAGCCTGCCGCTCGGATACCCCGCCGCCACGCCCGCATGCGGTGTGAGCGATCCGACGACCGTGGGAACCGCGGCGTCGATCACCACTGCGTCGCTTCCGCGGACGGGTGGCGAAATCGCCGGCACGCTCGGTGTCGCGGCAGGAGCCGTGGCTCTCGTCGCCGTTGGCGGGGTGCTCATCGCTCGACGCCGGAAGGCATGACCAGCCGGGTAACGACACCCCGCTTCCGCACCAGCCACGTCATCGTGGCAGCACTGGTGCTCGGCGTGTCGTTGGTGGCTGCGCTCGGATGGACGGCCTGGCGTGTCTGGGACGCGGCGGGTGCCCTGCAGCGCGTCGCGGACGCCGGACGGACCGCGATGGATGCCGTCGGCAACGGCGATCTGCGAGCGTTGCAGGCGAGTCTCGCCGACGTCGCTCGATACGGCGCACAGGCAGGCGACGCGGCGTCCACTCCCCTGTGGCCGGTCGCATCGGCGATGCCTGTCCTCGGCGATGATGTCGCGGCGATCGGCGCGCTCGCCCGTGCGGCCGGCACCCTCGCCGCGACGCTCGCCGCGCCCGCGGCGCACGCGCTGACCACCACGGGGGACGACGCCGGATCGCTGGGGCGTCTGGCACCCTCGTGGGCTCCGGCGACGGAGGGTGTCGCCGAGGCGCAGGCCGACCTGGCATCCATCGACACCACGCACCTCACCGGGCCGGTCTCGAAGGCGGTCGCTCAGATGCGCGAGGTGCTCGACCGGCTCGGCCCGTCCGTCGCGACTGCCCGCGCCGCGGCCGCGGTCGCCGCATCGCTCGATGAGGGCACGAGTTCGGTCCTTGTCCTGCTCCAGAACGGTGCCGAGCTTCGCACGGGTGGTGGCATCACCGGCGCGGTCGCGCTGCTGCAGGTGACTGACGGGAAAGCAGAACTCGTCGCCCAGGCCGATTCTTCGATGTTCCCGAACCTCACGTCGCCGATCATGCCCGTCAGCGCCGCCCAGGACGCGCTGTACGGCGACGTCGTCGGCAGATTCGTGCAGAACGCGTCGATGCCGACGGACTTTGCCGAGACCGCGGCGCTGGCGACAGCCTGGTGGCAGCGCCTCGGCCACCCCGCACCGGATCTCGTCGTCTCCATCGACGTGCCGGCCATCGGTGCTCTCCTGCGTGTGACCGGCCCGGTGACGCTGCCGGACGGCACGATCCTCACGGGCGATGACATCGTGCAGCGATTGCTCGTCGAGCCGTACACGACGATGGACAGCGCCCAGCAGACGGTCTTCCTGCAGTCGGCGGTATCGTCGGCGGTCGCGGGGCTGTCGACCCAGCAGATCGATCCCCTGCGGTGGTTGTCGGCGCTTGCGACGCCCATCGCCGAAGGGCGCGTATCGGTGTGGAGTGCGGATGCCTCCACGCAGGAACTCCTGGCTGTCTCCAGCCTCGGCGGGCCGTCCGCACGCCTCGCGGCGGCCGGCCCCGATGCCTTCGCGGTCTATCTCAACGACGGCACCGGCGGGAAGATGGACGTCTATCTCGACGTCGAGCTCAGCATCGTCAGTGCTGTCTGCCGCCCCGACGGACGGGCCGACGTGCACGTGCGTGCGACGATGGCCAGCTCTGCGCCGGCGGACGCCGAGCACGTGCTGGCGGGCGACGTGACGGGGCGTGGCCTGTTCGGAACCGGTGCCGGCGACATCGGCACCAGTATCTCGGTCTCCGCGCCACCGGGCAGCTACTTCGGCGGAGTCACCAAGAACGGCAAGCGCGCTCTCTCGGTGGATGTCGACGATGCCGGGCGCCCGACGAGCCTCATTCGTGTGAATCTCTCGCCGGCGGAGACGAACGACGTCGACTTCCACTTCATCATGGGCTCCCCCGGGGCCCTCACGCCGAGCCTGCTCCATACTCCGATGCTGAACACCCCGACGGTCTCCGTCGAATCGGGGCCGTGCGGCTGACGGTGCCTCACGCCTTGCCGGCGTCCGACGTGATCCGCAGGTCCAGCGGGAAGTCGATCGGGAAGCCCCCGAAGAGGAGGTGGGCCGCAGACGCAGCGGCGGAGCGCACGATCTCGGCGACCCGGTCGGCGTGCGCGGCGGGTGTGTGCACGATGATCTCGTCGTGCAGGAAGAAGCATAGATGCGCGCGCCGAGAGAAGACGGCTCCGGATGCCACGGCGGCCTCTGCCGTCGGGCACTCGGGAAGCTCCTGCAGGGCCGCCCGTACGCCGGCGAGCCAGGCCAGCGCCCACTCGGCGGCGGTGCCCTGGACGACGAAGTTGCGCGTGAAGCGACCGCGATCGCGTGATGCGCGTCGGGCGCGGGTCTGATCGGCTTCGGAGGCATCCGAGTCACTCGCCTGCCCTTGCAGCTCGCGCCACCGCTCCGACGGCGGCGGGCTGGAGCGGCCGAGCCACGTCGTGACGACTCCTCCGTCATCGCCGACGCGCGCCGCGTCGTCGACGAGCGCCATGGCGCGGGGGTAGGCCCGGCGCAGCGCAGGGACGAGCCGTCCGCTGTCGCCGGTCGTCGCTCCGTACATCGCGCCGAGCATCGCGACTTTCGCCTCGGCGCGCGTCGAGACGGTGCCGCTCGAGACGATGCCGTCGTACAGATCGCGCCCGCGCGCGGCGTCCGCCAACTGCAGGTCGCCCGCCATCGCTGCGAGGACCCGCGGCTCGAGCTGCGCGACATCGGCGACGACGAGCGTCCACCCGTCGTCGGCGTGCACGGCGGGTCGCAGCATGCGGGGAAGCTGGAGCGCCCCGCCGCCGGATGACGCCCAGCGCCCCGTGACGACTCCGCCCGGGACGTACACCGGGCGGAACCTCCCCGCCGGAGCCCACTCCTCGAGCCATGCCCAGCCGTTCGCGCTCGCGAGCCGCGTGAGCTTCTTGTACTCCAGAAGCGGGGCGATGACGGCGTGGTCGTACTCCGCGAGCTCCCACCGACTCGTGGACTGCGCCATCACACCGATGCGATGGAGGCTCCGCAAGAGCTTCGGCTGTGAATCGAGGCTCGCTCCGGGGTCTTCCAGGGCGGCTCGGACGACGGCGCCGACCTCCTGAATCCGGGTGGGAACTCCCCCGGCGGGCCCGCGTTCCCCGAGCACATCCGCGAGGATCCGTTCGTGGATGCCACGGCGCCACGGCAGCCCCGCGGCGTGCAGCTCCGCCGCGAGGAGCGCTCCTGCCGACTCGGCCGCCAGCAGCAGCCGCAGGCGCGCGGGATCCGTCGCGCTTCCCAGGGCATCCTGCTGACGGCGGAACTCCGCGAGGACCGCGTTGATGTCTGCAGGCAGTGCCGCTCCGCCGGGCGTCGCGGATGCGTCGAGCTCGAACAGCGTCGGTGCGACGGCGGCCGAGGTCCCCGCCGCGTCGACGGCCCCGGCATCCCACGAGGTCGCCGCGCGCAGGTCGTCTGCGCCGACAACCATCGTGCTGTCGCGGAGAATCGCGTGGCACAGCCTCAGATCGTGGCAGCGCGCGATGACGGCCCCCGCGGCGAGCACCTGCGGGTACCAGTGTGTCGTGTCGTTCCACACCCACCGCGTCGTGTCGCCGGTTGCCACTCCCCCCTCGACCGAGGCGAGCGCCGGCCACGCGTCGGCCGGAACGCGGATCCGGGCGACTTCGGAACGCGAGTCGTCGAGGTCGACGACGACGACCTGCTCGCCGTCTCGCGCGACGACGCGCCAGCGCGGCGCGGCGGTCATCGCCCGCCGCGGATCACAGGCCGGACTCCTCCGTACGCACGAGAATCGCGCCGCACTCGGGGCAGAACGCGACCTCGTCGTCGTGCACCTGCCGAAGGGCCTGCAGGTCGGTTCCGGAGAGCATCATGTGGCAGGCACCGCAGGTCTTACGGTGAAGGAGGCCCGCACCGACACCGCGCGCCGCGAGACGGTCGTACAGCGCGAGGAGCTCCGCTGGAATGCCCGCCGCGACGGCCTCGCGGTCGCGCGTCGCCGACTCCCACAGCGCGGTGGCTGCGGCGACCGCCGCCTTCCCCTCCGCGCTGACGCGCGCGCCTTCCTCGTTCGTGGCGGCGATCGCGGCCTCCTGCTCGGCGACGGAAGCGTCCGCCGTCTCGAGGCGTTCCATGAGTTCCAACTCGGAGTCCTCGAGGGCGCTCTTGCGCGCGGCGAGGGAGGCGAGCTCGTGCTCGAGCCCCTGCGCCTCCTTCACGTTCGCCGTCGAGGCGAGTCGTTCCGTGTCACGGGCGACGCGAGCATCGACGAGGGCGACATCCGATTCCAGACGTGCGATCTCCGCGCGCACGTCATCGCGGTCACCGAGCAATCCCGTCAGCACGGCGGACTGGGCCTGGCGCTGGGCGACGAGCTCGTTGACGCGCGTGGTCTGTTCGGGGTTGCGTCGCGCGTGGTCGCTCGAACGGATCGCCGCGTCGAGCCGAGCGACCTCGGTGAGCGCGAGCTGGTCTGCGGGGGCTGCTTTCACGCCTCCAACCTACCGCCCAGCGCCGACACCGCACTCTTGCGGCGGCGGGCGTGCCCGCTAGCATGTGGAGCCTGACGACGTGGTCTCGGAGGACACCATGAGTGTGATGCGAACGAAGTCGATCGAGCGGTCCATCGCCGATACCGAGGAACCCGAGTTCCGGCTGAAGAAGTCGCTCTCGGCCCTGGATCTCACGATCTTCGGCGTGGGCGTCGTGATCGGTGCCGGCATCTTCACCCTCACCGGGCGCGCCGCGCACGAGGTCGCAGGGCCCGCGATCATCGTGAGCTTCGTCGTCGCCGCGATCGCGTGCGCCCTCGCGGCCATGTGCTACGCGGAGTTCGCGTCGACCGTCCCGGTGTCGGGATCGGCGTATACGTTCTCTTACGCGTCTCTGGGCGAACTGTTCGCCTGGATCATCGGCTGGGACCTGATCCTCGAGATGTTCCTCGGTGCGAGCGTCGTCGCGCAGGGCTGGAGCGCATATCTGGGTGTGCTGCTGCAGCAACTCGGTGCGCCCATCCCCGCCGCGATCGGGTACGGCGGGGTCGTCGATGTGATGGCGATCGTGCTCGTCGTGGTGCTCGGTGCGCTCATGACCTACGGCATCCGCGAATCGATGCGGGTGAATCTCGTGCTCGTCGGAGTGAAGCTCTTCATCGTCATCTTCGTCATCGTCGCCGGCATCATGTTCATCAACCCCGCGAACTACTCCCCCTTCGTTCCGGATGCCACGCCCCACGAGACCGCCACGGGTCTCACGCAGCCGCTGCTGCAGTTCCTGGCGGGAATCGAACCGACGGCCTTCGGTGTCGGCGGGATCTTCGCGGGCGCGGCGCTCGTCTTCTTCGCCTACATCGGGTTCGATGTCGTGGCGACGACGGCCGAGGAGACCAAGAACCCCCAGCGGGATATGCCGATCGGCATCATCGCGTCGCTCGCGATCTGCACCCTGCTCTACTGCGCGGTCGCGTTCGTGGTGACCGGCATGGTCCGGTACGACGAGCTCGATCCCGCTGCCGCGCTCGCGAATGCCTTCGCCTATCACGGCCAGGCGTGGATGGCGACGGTCATCTCGGCGGGTGCCGTGGCGGGGCTCACGACCGTCGTGCTGACACTCCTCATCGGCTCCACGCGCATCATCTTCGCCATGTCGCGTGACCACCTGCTCCCCGGCGGGCTCGCCAAGGTGCACCCGACGCGACGGACCCCGTGGATCATCTCGATCATCGTCACCGTGGTCGTGGCGGTCCTCGCCGGCTTCACGCCCGTGGGCGTGCTCGAGGAGATGGTGAACATCGGAACGCTGTCCGCGTTCGTGCTCGTCTCGATCGGCGTCGTCGTCCTGCGCCGCACGCGTCCCGACCTCAAGCGCGGCTTCCGCGTGCCCTGGAGCCCATTCCTCCCGATCCTGTCCGCCGCCATCTGCACCTACCTCATGCTGAACCTGACAGTGGAGACATGGCTGCGCTTCCTCATCTGGCTCGTCATCGGCTTCGTGATCTACTTCGCGTACTCGCGCGGGCACTCGCGCCTCGGAAAGGATGCCGACACGTACCTCAACCCCGCCCAGCCGCACGTCGTGACCCGTGAGGACTCGTAGACTCGTGCAATCAGGGCCTTTAGCTCAGCTGGTAGAGCAACTGGTTTACACCCAGTAGGTCGTCGGTTCGATCCCGGCAGGGCCCACCGCAACGTCGCCGGGCGGGCCATCGACGTCGGCCGACGCGTGTCCAATCACCACCGGGCGCCGTACCGATGGTGCACCCGACTCGTTGGGCGCCCCCGACGAGGGAGCCGCTTGCCGGCGTCCGCGTCGCCCCGCGATCTCCTACGCTGCAGCGACGCCCCTCGTGCGCCGATATGACTAGGCTGATCCGGGATGCGTTGTCGCAGCCTCACAAACACTGCCGAGGCGCGAGCATTCCCGAAGCCTCATTCCTGGCACGATCTGCCAGACGACGAAAGGTCTCCCGTGACTGTCAACGATCAGGATCCGTATTCGCAGGGCCCGCAGGACAGCGACCCCGAAGAGACCGGCGAGTGGGCAGAGTCCCTGCAACAGCTCGTCGAAGCGAAGGGGGCGGGCCGCGGTCGCGAGATCATGCTGAGCCTGCTGCACAAGTCGCACGAACTGCAGCTGAACGTGCCGCAGGTGCCCGTCACCGACTACATCAATACGATCGCGCCGGAGAACGAGCCCGAGTTCCCCGGTGACGAGGAGCTGGAGCGCCGCTACCGCCGCTGGATCCGCTGGAACGCCGCGATCACGGTCCACCGCGCACAGCGCCCCGGCATCGGCGTCGGCGGACACATCTCGACCTACGCGTCGTCGGCATCGCTCTACGAAGTCGGTTTCAACCACTTCTTCCGCGGCCTCGACGACCCGTCCGGCGGCGACCAGATCTTCATCCAGGGCCACGCCTCCCCCGGCATCTACGCGCGCTCCTTCCTCGAGGGGCGCCTGTCCGAGGACCAGCTCGACGGCTTCCGTCAGGAGAAGTCCAAGGCGCCGCTCGGCATCCCGTCGTACCCGCACCCCCGCCTCATGCCCGACTACTGGCAGTTCCCGACGGTGTCGATGGGCCTCGGCCCGATCAACGCCATCTACCAGGCGATGACGAACAAGTACCTCACCAACCGCGGGATCAAGGACCTGTCGAACTCGCGAGTGTGGGCGTTCCTCGGCGACGGAGAGATGGACGAGGTCGAATCGCGCGGTCAGCTGCAGGTCGCCGCGAACGAGGGACTCGACAACCTCACGTTCGTCGTGAACGCGAATCTCCAGCGCCTGGACGGACCGGTGCGCGGCAACGGCAAGATCATCCAGGAGCTCGAGGCCTTCTTCCGCGGTGCCGGCTGGAACGTCATCAAGGTCGTGTGGGGCCGCGGCTGGGACGAACTGCTGCGGCTGGATGCCGACGGCGCGCTCGTCCGCCTCATGAACACCACTCCGGACGGCGACTTCCAGACGTACCGCGCCGAGGACGGCAAGTTCATCCGTGACCACTTCTTCGGACGCGACGAGCGCACCGCAGCGATGGTCAAGGACTGGTCCGACGAAGACATCTGGGGCAAGCTCCGCCGCGGCGGTCTCGACTACCAGAAGCTGTTCGCCGCCTACAAGGCCGCTACGGAGCACAAGGGGCAGCCGACGGTCATCCTCGCGAAGACCATCAAGGGCTACGGGCTCGGTCACCACTTCGAGGGCCGCAACGCGACCCACCAGATGAAGAAGATGACGCTCGAGGACCTCAAGCACTTCCGCGACTCGATGCGCATCCCGATCAGCGACGCACAGCTCGAAGAGAACCCGTACCTCCCGCCGTACTACAACCCCGGCCTCGAGGACGAGACGATCCAGTACATGGTCGAGAAGCGTCGCTCCCTCGGCGGGTTCCTGCCCGAGCGCCGCACCCACCACGTTCCGATCACCCTTCCCGACGACAGCGCCTACGCGCTGCCGAAGAAGGGTTCGGGCACGCAGGAGATCGCGACGACGATGGCGTTCGTGCGACTGCTGAAGGACCTCCTCCGTGCGAAGGACTTCGGCAACCGCATCGTCCCGGTCATCCCCGACGAGGCGCGCACGTTCGGCCTCGACGCGTTCTTCCCGACCGCGAAGATCTACAACCCGAACGGCCAGAACTACACCTCGGTCGACCGTGAGCTGCTCCTCGCCTACAAGGAGAGCCCGCAGGGTCAGATCATGCACGTCGGCATCAACGAAGCCGGCGCCATGGCCGCGTTCACCGGCACGGGCACCGCCTACTCGACGCACGGCGAGCCGCTCATCCCGGTGTACATCTTCTACTCGATGTTCGGCTTCCAGCGCACGGGCGACGCCCAGTGGGCCGCCGGCGACCAGATGGCCCGCGGGTTCATCATGGGCGCGACGGCGGGTCGGACGACGCTGACGGGCGAGGGTCTGCAGCACGCCGACGGACACTCGCACCTGCTGGCATCCACGAACCCCGCCACGGTGTCCTACGACCCCGCCTACGGGTACGAGATCGCCCACATCGTGCGTGCGGGCCTCGACCGCATGTACGGCGGCAACCACCCCGACCCCAACGTCATGTACTACATCACGCTCTACAACGAGCCGATCGTGCAGCCGGCAGAGCCGGAGAACGTGGATGCCGAGGGCATCGTCCGGGGCATCCACCGCATCTCGGAGGGCTCGGGCGACGGTCACCGCGTGCAGCTGCTCGGCTCTGGCGTCGGCGTGCCGTGGGTTCTCGAAGCGCAGCAGCTCCTGCGGGACGACTGGGGCATCGCGGCCGACGTCTGGTCGGTCACGAGCTGGACGGAGCTGCGCCGCGACGGTCTCGCCGTCGACGAGCACAACTTCCTCCACCCGCTGGAGGAGCCGCGGACGGCCTACCTCACGGAGAAGCTGCGCGACGCGCAGGGCCCGGTGGTCGCCGTGAGCGACTTCATGCGCGCCGTGCAGGACCAGATCCGCGAGTGGGTGCCGAACCGGTTCGTGAGCCTCGGCGCCGACGGGTTCGGCTTCTCCGACACGCGTGCCGCGGCGCGCCGCTACTTCAAGATCGACGGGCCGTCGATCGTGGTGCGCGCGCTCCAGGCTCTCGCCGACGACGGTACGGTCGACCGTTCGCTGTCCGCACAGGCGATCGAGAAGTACCGCCTGCACGACGTGACGGCCGGAACGACGGGCAACGCCGGCGGCGAGAGCTGATCGGTTCGATGCCCGCCGCGCCGACGCCTCAGGAGAAGGCGGAGACCCTTGCCTGGCTGAGGCGGATCTCCGGCGACCTGGCGACGGCCACGATCAAGCGGCTCGAGGAGTCGCTGCCGTGGTACGCCGACATGCCGCCAGCGCGCCGCTCGGCCGTGGGGCTGGTGGCACAGGCGGGCATCGCCTCGTTCATCCAGTGGTACGACGATCCGCAGTCGACGCCGTGGATCGCGGCCGACATCTTCGCCGCGGCTCCTCGTGAACTGCTGCGGAGCGTCAGCCTGACGCAGACGCTCCAGCTCATCCGGGTGACGGTCGCCGTGACGGAGGAACGCGTCGCCGGGCGCGGCGAGGATTTGCGGGAGAGCATCCTGCTCTTCTCTCGCGAAGTCGCCTTCGCCTCGGCGGACGTGTACGCACGGGCCGCCGAGGCCCGAGGGCTGTGGGATGCCCGGCTCGAAGCACTCGTCGTCGACTCGATCCTCACGGGCGAGGCCGACGAAGAGCTCCCGAGCCGCATCGCCGCCCTCGGCTGGCACGGACACGGCCAGGTCGCGGTGCTCGTGGGCACGACTCCCCCGCAGTTCGACGTCGACCAGCTGCGGCGCCTCGCCCGCAAGCTCGGCGTCGACGTGCTCATCGGCGTGCAGGGTTCTCGGCTCGTCCTCGTGATCGGTCGGGCCGAACCGTCGGCGACCGATGACGGCACCGCACCGCTCCCCTTCCCCGAGATCGCCAAGCGGCTCGAACCGGGGTTCGGCGCGGGTCACCTCGTGCTCGGGCCCGCGGTACCCGCACTCGTCGACGCGGGGCAGAGCGCGCGTGCGGCCCTCGCGGGGTTCGCCGTCGCGAGCGCGTGGCGCGGTGCGCCGCGACCCGTGGAGGCCGACGACCTGCTGCCGGAGCGAGCTCTCGCCGGCGACTCCGCGGCCAAGGCGACCCTCGTCGAGCGGATCTACCGCCCCCTGCAGGCCCACTCGTCCGACCTCGTGACAACGCTCTGGAGCTACCTCGACAACGGGCGCTCGCTCGAGGCGACGGCACGCGAGCTGTTCGTCCACCCGAACACCGTGCGCTATCGCCTGAAGCGCGTGTCGGATGTCATCGGCTGGGATGCCACGGGGCCGCGCGAGGCGCTCATCCTGCAGACGGCGCTCATCATCGGCTCCATCGGCACGGAGGTCACCCGCCGTCGTACGGCGGGCCTGCGGCGACCCTCATGACCGTCGCGAGTACGGTGTCTATAGGGCGCGCACAAAGCATTCCGCGTTTCTTGTGACATCAGCACCAGCACCGTCGCCACGAACTTGGGAGGATAGGTCAGTGATCATCACCGTGTTCCCCGGTCAGGGTTCCCAAACGCCCGGTTTCCTCGCGCCTTGGCTCGAACTCGACGGCGTCCGCGAACGCCTCGAAGGCTTCGGCGAAGCCAGCGGCGTCGACCTCGTCGCCGCCGGAACGGAATGGGATGCCGACCGCATCCGCGACACGCAGATCGCGCAGCCGCTCATCGTCGCGGCGAGCCTCGTGTCCGCTGCCGCGCTGGCGGATGCCGCGGGCGCAGCGCCCGGCGGCGTCGCGGGCCACTCGGTCGGTGAGATCGCGGCCCTCGTGGCATCCGGCGTCCTCTCCGAAGGCGACGGCATGCGCCTCGTCGGCATTCGTGGCCGGGCGATGGCCGAGGCTGCGGCGGCCGAGCAGACCGGGATGAGCGCGATCCTCGGCGGCGACAGCGAGGCCGTCCTCGCTCGCCTCGCCGACCTCGACCTCACCCCCGCGAATCTCAACGGGGCCGGCCAGATCGTCGCCGCCGGCGCCCTCGCTGCACTTGCGGCTCTCGCCGAAGCACCCGTCGCGGGGACGCGGGTCATCCCCCTGCAGGTCGCCGGAGCGTTCCACACGCGGTACATGGCTCCCGCCGTCGACACGCTCCGCACCGCGGCTGCGGCGGTGCCGGTGTCGGACCCCGCCGTCACACTCTGGACCAACAGCGACGGCTCGGTCGTCGGCAGCGGACGCCGTGCGGTCGACCTGCTCGTCGAGCAGGTGGCCTCGCCCGTGCGATGGGATCTCTGCATGGAGTCCTTCGCGGCGCACGGCGTGACCGGCATCATCGAACTCGCGCCCGCCGGTACCCTCGTGGGCCTCGCGAAGCGCGCACTGCGTGGCGTTCCGACCGTGGCGGTCAAGACGCCCGACGACCTCGCGGCTGCGGCCGCCCTGCTGACAGGAGACGGCGAGTGACGATCGCGATCACCCAGGCCACCGGACCGGAGCACACGCGCATCTACGCCTACGGCGCGGCACGCGGCGAGAACGCGGTGCCGAACGACGACCTCGTGGGCCCCATCGACTCGAGCGACGAGTGGATCCGCCAGCGCACCGGAATCGTGACGCGTACCCGTGCCGATGCGGACACGAACGCGATCGACCTCGCGTCGGCTGCCGCCGCCGAGGCGATCGAGCGCTCCGGCATCGCTCCCGAGCTCATCGACGCCGTCATCGTCGCGACGATCTCGAACCCGAAGCAGACGCCCTCGGTCTCGGCGATCGTGGCGGATCGCGTGGGAGCGAACCCCGCCGCCGCGTACGACGTGAACGCCGCATGCGCGGGCTTCGCGTACGGGATCGCCCAGGCCGACGCCCTGATCCGTGCGGGAGCGGCGCACTACGCCGTCGTCGTCGGCGCGGAGAAGCTCAGCGACGTCGTCGACCCGACCGATCGCTCCATCTCGTTCCTCCTCGGCGACGGGGCCGGTGCTGCGGTCGTCGGACCGAGCGAGTACGCCGGCATCGGACCGACCGTGTGGGGCTCCGACGGCTCGAAGGCGGATGCCGTCGGCATGAACCACACGCTCGTCGAGTTCCGCGACGGGCTCGCGCCGTGGCCGACGCTCCGTCAGGAGGGCCCCACGGTGTTCCGCTGGGCCGTGTGGGAGATGGTGAAGGTCGCCCGCCAGGCCCTCGAGGCCGCCGGCATCGAGGCATCCGACCTCGCCGCCTTCGTGCCCCACCAGGCGAACATGCGCATCATCGACGAGTTCGCCAAGCAGCTGAAGCTGCCCGACACCGTCGTCATCGGACGCGACATCGAGACGACAGGGAACACGTCCGCCGCCTCGATCCCGCTCGCGACCCACCGCCTCCTCGAGGAGCACCCCGAGCTCAGCGGCGGGCTCGCCCTCCAGATCGGCTTCGGCGCGGGTCTCGTCTTCGGCGCGCAGGTCGTCGTCCTCCCCTGAGTCGTCCCGCGTCAGCGGGGGCACCCTCATAAACTGAACCAGACCCGGGCAGGTCGCAGACCGCCCGCGAACAACCCCGAGAAAACAAGGAGAATCCCATGGCATTCAGCAACGACGAGGTCCTCGCCGGGCTCGCCGAACTCATCACCGACGAGACGGGCATCTCGGCCGACGAGGTCGCGCTCGAGAAGTCGTTCACCGACGACCTCGACATCGACTCGATCTCGATGATGACGATCGTCGTCAACGCCGAGGAGAAGTTCGGCGTCACGATCCCCGACGAAGAGGTCAAGAACCTCAAGACGGTCGGCGACGCCGTCACCTTCATCACGTCCAACCAGGCCTGACATCTGCTGACCGGTGGGGGTTCGCGCCCCCACCGGAGCACGCGAGGACACACATGAGCAACTCCCGAATCGTCGTCACCGGCATCGGCGCCTCGTCGCCCATCGGCGGCACCGCGCCCGAGAGCTGGGATGCCCTGCTGGCGGGCGCCTCCGGCACCCGCACGCTCGAGTACGACTGGGTCGAGCAGTACAACCTGCCGGTCACGTTCGCCGCGCAAGCGGCGGTGCGCCCCGACACGGTGCTCGAGCGCCCGGTTGCGAAGCGGCTCGACCCGTCGTCGCAGTTCGCGCTTGTGGCCGCGCTCGAGGCCTGGGCCGATGCGGGAAGCCCCGACGTCGACCCCGAACGTCTCGGCGTCGACTTCGCCACCGGTATCGGCGGCCTCTGGACGCTGCTGGATGCCTGGGACACCCTGCGGGAGAAGGGGCCCCGACGGGTCCTCCCGATGACGGTCCCCATGCTCATGCCGAACGCCGCGGCGGGCAACCTGTCGCTGCACTTCGGCGCCCGGGCCTACGCACGCACCGTCGCCAGCGCGTGCGCGTCGAGCACGGAGTCGATCGTCAACGCGATCGAGCACCTGCGCGACGGCCTCGCGGATGTCGTGATCGCCGGCGGCACCGAATCGGTGATCCACCCGGTCACGCTGGCCTCCTTCTCCTCCATGCAGGCGCTGTCGCGCCGCAACGACTCCCCCGAGACGGCGTCGCGCCCCGGCGCGATCGACCGTGACGGGTTCGTCATGGGTGAGGGTGCGGGTGTCCTCATCCTCGAGACCGAGGAGCACGCGAAAGCGCGCGGCGCGAAGATCTATGCGGCGGTCGTCGGCGGCGGCGTCACGGCGGACTCGTACCACATCACGGCGAACGACCCGGAGGGGACGGGCGCGGCCCGTGCCGTCCGGGCGGCCCTCGACATGGCCGGCGCCTCGCCCGAGGACGTCACGCACATCAACGCCCACCTGACCTCCACGCCCGTCGGCGACCCGAACGAGTACACGGCGCTGCACAGCGTGTTCGGCGATCGGGTGAGGGAGATCCCGGTGTCGGGCACCAAGGCATCCACGGGACATCTCCTCGGTGGCACGGGTGCGCTCGAAGCGATCTTCACGGTGCTGGCCCTTCGCGATCGCGTCGCTCCCCCGACCATCAACATGACCGAGCCCGACCCGGCGGTGCCGTTCCGACTGTCGGTCGAGCCGCAGGACCTCGGCTCCGGCGACCAGTTGGCAATCAGCAACTCGTTCGGATTCGGCGGACACAACGCCGTCGCCGCGTTCGCGTCGGTCTGACCCGCTCCTCACGCAAGACGCCCCCGGTCCGGAAGGACTCGGGGGCGTCTTGCGTGTCAGACGGGGATGGGCGGTCTCGGTCTCCGGGAAGCCGTCCGAAGCCGGTACTGGCGCCTCGACCCGTCTGAGGTCTCCAGGTGGTCAGCCCACCTTGTGCAGCCACACGACGGGTGCGTCGTCGCTCGCGTGCCGGAAGGGCTCGAGCTCCTCGTCCCATGCGGCGCCGAGTGCGACCTGCAGTTCGCGCTGCAGTTCGAACACGTCGCCGGCCGCGATGTCCATCGCGTAGCGGATGCGGTCCTCACCGATCACGACGTTTCCGGCGGTGTCGGTCTGGGCGAAGTGGATGCCGAGGCCCGGCGTGTGCATCCAGCGGCCGCCGTCGCTGCGCGGAGTGGGATCTTCGCTCACTTCGAACCGCAGGTGCTCCCACCCGCGGATCGCGGTGGCGAGTGCCGCGCCGGTTCCGGCGGGACCCTCCCAGTAGAACTCGGCGCGGCGGCTACCGTCGAGTACCGGCTGGTCCGTCCATTCGAAGTTGACGGCGCGCCCGAGGGCGCGCCCGACCGCCCACTCGAGGTGGGGGCACAACGCTCGTGGCGCGGAGTGGATGTAGATGACTCCGCGCGCCTGTGATGTCGCCATCGGCTTCTCCGTTTCTTCAGGTGCGTCTTCCCCTACGACCTGAACGGATCATCCGTGACGTGCTGTGCAGTTGTGAGGCCATTATGACCGATCCGCGCGGGAAATCACAAGCGTGTGATTCCCGGGCGACGTAGGGCGGGTGGGACTTGAACCCACGAATCGTCGGGTTATGAGCCCGCTGCCTTAACCAGCTTGGCCACCGCCCCGCACCGGATGTCCCGGCAGGGAGAGTTTAGCGGGGGCCGCGCGGATCCCGATCGCGCACCGGCGGGTCGGGCCAGACCTTCGCGACGGCATCGGTGAACTTCTCGTCGCGGGTGCGCGGCTCACCGTCGTGCCCGGAACTCCCCCGCACGATCGGCAGTTCGCGACTGTCGCTGACCACTTGCGGGTGGAAGCGCGCGAGCATGAACACGCCGGTCACCGCGAGTGCGCCCGCGGCTGCGAACCCGGCGTACGCTCCCCACGGTGCATGCTCGGCCTCACGCAGCACGATGAGTCCGATGAGGACGGCGACGATCGGGTCGATCACGGTGAGTCCGGCGATGACGAGGTCGGGCGGCCCGGAGGCGTACGCCGTCTGCACGAAGTAGGCGCCGATGCCGGTACCCGCGATGAGCGCGACGATGCAGATGATCGTCAGCCAGTCGAAATCGCCCGAACGGATGCGGCTGAGCACGACCTTCGCGAGGGTGGCCACGAAGCCGTACATGATGCCTGCGGCGACGATGTAGAAGAGAGGCCCGACCTTGCTGCGCTGCCGCAGCCAGAGCGCTGTGAGGCCCGCCGCGATGACCAGCAGGATGAGCAGGATCGTGACGATCTGTCCGTCGCTGATCGGCGTCTCGGTCGCGTAGACCGCCGCGATCGTCACGAAGATGAAGATGCCCGCGATGCAGAGGGTGATCGCGGTGAGCGATCGGCCCGTGGGCTTGTGGCCGCTGATGCGGGCGTTCAGCAGTGTCGTCAGCACGAGCGACACGGCGCCGAGCGGCTGGACCAGGATGAGCGGGGCGAACGAGAGCGCCGCCAGCTGGCAGACGATGGCGAGGCCGAGCATCGTGGTGCCGGCGACCCAGGAGGGGCGCCGGAGCAGGTTCCACATCTGCCCGCCCGTGAGGCCGGCCGCCCCGTCGGTCTGGGTGAGGCGCTCGACCTTCTGCACGCCCCGGTGCTGATACTGCGCACCGAACGACATGAACACCGCACCCAGGAGGGCGAGCGGGATGCCGATGAGGATGCCAGGGTCCTTGAACACACCGACGAGCTGGTCGGTCACATCTCCGAGGTCCGGGGCGAGGGCGTACACCCTTCGACACTAACCGGCTCGGGTGCTCGGTAGGCTCAGGACGTGGCTGTTCTACCGATTCGCATCATGGGCGACCCCGTCCTGCACGCTCCCGCTGCACCCGTCGACGAGATCACCGACGAGGTCCGCCAACTCGTCGAGGACATGCTCGAGACGATGGATGCCGCGCCCGGCGTAGGGCTCGCCGCGCCGCAGGTCGGTGTGGGGCTCCGCATCTACACCTATACCTACCAGGACGACGACGGCGCCCCCTGGCGCGGCGTCATCCTCAACCCGCAGCTGTGGATGGTGCCGCTCGTCCCCGGCGCGCCGGACCCCGATGAGGAGTCGGAAGGGTGCCTGTCGTTCCCCGGAGAGCGGTTCGCGCTGCGCCGATCCGACCGGGTCATCGTCACGGGCATCGACCTCGAGGGTGCGCCCGTGCGCATCGAGGTCGACGGCTGGCGCGCCCGCATCATGCAGCACGAGTTCGACCACCTCGATGGCATCCTGTACGTCGATCGCCTCGATGACGGCGACTGGAAGACGGTGCAGAAGATCACACGGAAACGAGGCTGGGGCCGCCCCGGGGCATCCTGGACGCCCGGCATCGACGACCTCGAGGGCTGAGCCCCCGCACGCGTCCGCCCGAGAACGAAGAACGGCCCCAGAGTGGAGTCTGGGGCCGTTCGCTCCCCGGCTTGGACTCGAACCAAGAACCTGCCGGTTAACAGCCGGCTGCTCTGCCAATTGAGCTACCGAGGATCAGTCACCCGCGAGCGGGCAACCCGTCCATACTAGCAAAGCCGGAGGGGTGCTCGTGCACGCGGGCACGAGTTCGACACGCTCAGGAGGCGAGTCGCGTCCCCTCATCGGGCGTCCACAGGACATCCGATGTGCCGTGCCCGAATCCCACCGGGTGGCCGCCCCTCAGCACGAGGACGTCGGCATCCAGTTCGTCCACCGCGGTCGCGTCATTCGTCACGATCAGGATCGCCATGCCACTCTCGTCGCGCCGCCGCACGAGTGCATCGCGCGCGGCGAGACGTACCTCGACATCGAGGTTCGCGTACGGGTCGTCGCCGATGAACAGGCGCGGCTCGAGCACCAGCGCCCGGGCGAGCGCCACGCGCTGACGCATGCCGGAGCTGAGTTCATACGGGTACTTGGCGGCAGCGCCGAGCGGGAGCTGGAACTCGTCGAGGAGGCGTGCGACCTGCAGGGAGAGCGCCCGCTGATTCACCCGGCGATCCCGCGAGGTCACGGGCTCGCCGATCGTCTCCCCCACCGTGAGCCGCGCGGGCAGGTCGGTGCCGGCCCGCTGAGGCAGATAGCCCGTGAAGTACGAGCGCACACGGCGGGCGCGTCCGCCCTTACGCACATCGATGCCGGCGACCTGCGCGGTGCCGCCGAGGAGCGCGAGGGTCGGGTCGTCCGCGCCCGCGAGCATCGCCGCCACGGTCGACTTTCCGCCGCCCGTCGGCCCCATGAGCGCCAGTGCTCGCCCGGGTGCGAGGCGGAACGTGATGCCCTCGGCGACCCGCGCGCCGCCGTGACCCACGGAGAGGTCGTCGCACGAGATCGCGAGGGCCGATGCGGATCGCCGTTGCATACCTGTCATCCTGCCCGGTTCCCGGCGACGGCGCCAACGCCCACGCGCCATGCCGGTGTCAGAGACCCTCCGACAGTAGGCGGCGCTCGGCGTCCAGATCGCGGAGCTTCACGCGCACCGCGCGCCCCTCCTCCGATTCGGCGGGAAGCCGCTGGATCGCACCGAGCAGCTCGGTCTTCTCGCGATCGACCGCGCGCACCCGGAGCCGACGCGCGAGGGAACGCGTCGAGTCGACGGCTTCGGCTTCGCTCAGCGCGGGAAAGCTCGCCGTGAGGAGCTCCACGGCGAGCGATCGATACGGCTCGCGCGTCGATTCCGCCGCGGTGGACGCCCAGCCGACCCGCGCGCGATCGGGTTGGGCCGCGATGCTCTGACGGACGGCGTCGAGGGCCGGGTGATGCATCGGAAGAGCGAGTGCGGCGTCGATCTCCGCGGCATCCACGACGTGTCCGTACTGCAGGATGCCCATGAGCGCATCGCGCTCGATCGACACGTCCGCGGTTCGGGGCAGCGAGGCGATCGTGACTCTGGTGAGGGGAGCGTCCTCGGCCGCGGGCTGCGCCGCGGCAGGTGTGCGCCCCGGGGCATCCGTGGAGCGTGCGGCGCGAGCGGCGCGCTCGATGGCCCCGCGCACCTCACTGAGATCTATGCCGAGCTTCCGCGCGAGCACGCGCGTGTAGCCCGGGCGCAGCGCCGGGTCGCGGATGTCGCTCACGATCGGTGCGGTCGCGCGGAGGGCGCCGACGCGGCCCTCGACGGTCGCGAGGTCGAAACCCGAGAGACGCTGGTCCATGACGAACTCGAACATGGGCGCCTTCGTGTCCATGAGGGCGCGCACGGCGGCATCCCCCTTGTGCAGGCGCAGGTCGCACGGGTCGAGGCCGTCGGGGGCGACCGCCACGTAGGTCTGGGCGGCGAATCGCTTCTCGTCGCCGAACGCGCGGAGGGCGGCCTTCTGCCCCGCCGCATCGGGATCGAACGTGAAGACGACTTCGCCGGCCGCGGTATCGTCGCCCATGACGCGGCGGAGGACCGTGATGTGCTCCGAGCCGAATGCGGTCCCGCAGCTCGCGATCGCCGTCGTCACCCCCGCGAGGTGGCACGCCATGACGTCGGTGTAGCCCTCGACGACCACGACCCGGTGGGAGCGGGAGATGTCCTTCTTCGCGAGGTCCAGCCCGTAGAGCACCTGAGCCTTCTTGTAGATCGCGGTCTCGGGGGTGTTGAGGTATTTCGGGCCCTGGTCATCGTCGTACAGGCGGCGCGCGCCGAAGCCGATCGGCTGCCCCGTGACATCCCGGATCGGCCACACGACGCGCCCGCGGAAGCGGTCGTAGACGCCGCGCTGGCCCTGCGAGAGGAGTCCCGCGGCGACGAGTTCCTCGTCGGTGAAGCCCTGTGCCTTCAAGGCATCCCGGACCCCGTTCCAGCCCTTCGGCGCGTAGCCCACACCGAAGTGGGCGGCCGCACCCGCATCGAACCCGCGCTCTCCGAGGAAGCGGCGGGCGGCATCGGCCTCGGGGCTCGACAACTGGGCGCGGAACCACTCCGCCGCAGCCGTGTTCGCCTGGTACAGCCGGGTCCGGCCGCTCATCTCGGGCGCGGCGCCGCCGTCCTCGTAGTGGAGCGTGTAGCCGATACGGGCGGCGAGTCGCTCGACAGCCTCGGTGAACGACAGGTGGTCCATCGCGCGGAGGAACGAGTAGACGTCGCCCGACTCGCCGCAGCCGAAGCAGTGGTAGTAGCCGACCTGCGGCCGGACGTGGAAGCTGGGGCTGCGTTCGTCGTGGAAGGGGCACAGGCCCTTGAGCGAGCCCACACCGGCGCTCTTGAGCGCCACGCGCTCGCCCACGATATCGGCGATATTCGTACGCGCCTTGACCTCGTCGACGTCGGCCTGCGCGATGCGGGCCATGTCAGGGCCCCTCGAGCGGCCAGAGGCCGGGGATCGGCTCGGGCAGGGCGAAGCCCGCGTGGGCCGTGGCACGGGTGTCGCCCGAACGCAGACCGAGTTCGCGGAGGTCCACGGGGCCGATGAGGCGTGCGTGCCACTCGATCGCGAACCGGTCCGTGAGGCTTGCGACCTGGTCGACGACGACTCGCCGTCGCGCGGCGTCGGTGGATGCCCGGACGAAGTCCTCCGCGTGCAGCCGGTCGAGGTGGTCGGGGCGCTCCCAGAGCGCCGTCGCGAGGCGCTTCAGTACGCGGCGCTGTTCCTTGTAGAGGCCCTTCCTGCCGTCGATCGAGACGACGAAGGCGCCGATGATTCCCTTCAGCACCGCCATCTCGACCTCGATGATGCGCGGGACGACCACGCGGCCACGGTAGCGCGTGAGCGAGGGGGCCGTGTAGTGCTCGCGGGTCGCCGTCGTCGCAGCCCGCGCGAAGCGGCCGATGAGGTCGGACGTGAGGTTTTTGAGGCGCGCGACGTCGGCCCGGTCGCCCGCGAAGGAGGTGAGCCACTCCGGCAGTCGGGAGAGGCGGTACAGGGCATCCTCGAGCTCGTCGCGGCGGTAGTCGTAGCCGACCCAGGTCTGGATCGCGGTGAGCAGCGCCTCGCGCTCGCGCGGATCGACGAGGCGCGCCGGGTCGAGGTATCCGTTGAGGACGGCGTCTTCGAAGTCGTGCACGGAATAGGCGATGTCGTCGGAGAGGTCCATCACCTCCGCTTCGATGCAGCGCAGGCGCCCCGGTGCGCCCTCGCGCATCCAGCGGAAGATGTCCTCGTCCTCGGGGTAGACGCCGAACTTGTCGCGCCCGCCTGGGTCGGGCACCGCATGGTCGACCGTCCACGGGTACTTGCACGTCGCGTCGAGGCTCGCCCGCGTGAGGTTCAGGCCGACGCTGCGCCCCTCGTCGTCGACGACCTTCGGCTCGAGGCGCGCGAGGATCCGCAGCGTCTGGGCGTTCCCCTCGAACCCGCCGATGTCCGCGGCCCACTCGTTGAGCGCACGCTCCCCGTTGTGTCCGAACGGTGGATGCCCGATGTCGTGGCTGAGGCAGGCGGTGTCGACGACGTCGGGCGAGAGCTCGAGCGCGACGGCCAGTTCGCGCCCCACCTGGGCGACTTCGAGCGAATGGGTGAGCCGGTTGCGCGCGAAGTCGGCGGGGCTCGCGGGGCTCAGCACCTGTGTTTTCGATGCGAGTCGGCGCAGCGCCGCGGAGTGCAGCACGCGGGCACGGTCGCGCGCGAAGCTGTCGCGCTGGGAGCGGTGCGCCTCGGGCAGGTAGCGTTCGGCGTCGTGGTCGTCGTAGCCCGCGGGACGCCCGGACGCGACCCCCACGGCGCCGCCCTCAGCCGCCACTGGTGTCCAGTTCGGCGTCGGCGAGCGTGCGGGATGCCTCATGCGACACCTCACGCGAGGCGAGCCATCCATCCGGCAGTGCCGGACGCTTGGGCGTGCCCGCCCGGCCGCGCTGGCCTTCGGCGGCGGCACCGGGGTACGGCGCGTCGTGGTCCATGGTCGCGAGGAGGTCATCGATCTCGGCGAGGGTGGATGCCGTCGCGAGGGCCGCACGCAGCTCTCCCCCCACGGGGTAGCCCTTGAAGTACCAGGCGACGTGCTTGCGGATGTCGCGGCATCCGCGGCCCTCGTCCTCGAAGAACTCGACGAGCAGTTCGGCGTGGCGGCGGAACGCCTGGGCGACGTAGCCGAGGGTCGCGTCGGGGCGTACGCCGGGAACGCCGAACGCGGCCGCCAGATCCCCGAAGAGCCACGGGCGGCCGAGGCATCCGCGCCCCACGACGACGCCGTCGCAGCCGGTCTCCGCCATCATCCGCACAGCGTCCTCCGCCGACCAGATGTCGCCGTTGCCGAGCACGGGGATGCCCGTGACCGCCTCTTTCAGCGCCGCGATCGCACTCCAATCCGCGTGGCCGGAGTAGAACTCCGCGGCGGTGCGGGCGTGCAGGGCGACCGCGGCGACGCCGGCGTCCTCGGCGATGCGGCCGGCATCGAGGTAGGTGAGGTGGTCGGTGTCGATGCCCTTGCGCATCTTCACCGTCAGCGGGACGTCCCCCGCCGCGCGTGCGGCACGGGTGACGATCTCGCGGAACAGCTCCGTCTTCCAGGGGAGCGCCGCTCCCCCGCCCTTGCGGGTGACCTTCGGCACGGGGCATCCGAAGTTCAGGTCGATGTGGTCGGCGCGGTCCTCCTCGACAAGGAGTCGCACCGCCGCTTCCGTCGTGGCCGGATCGACGCCGTAGAGCTGGATCGACCGGGGTGTCTCCGACTCATGGTGCGTGATGAGGCGCATCGTCGTCGCGTTGCGCTCGACGAGCGCGCGCGTCGTGATCATCTCGCTCACGTAGAGCCCGGCGCCGTACTCGCGGCACAGGCGTCGGAAGGCGGTGTTGGTGATGCCCGCCATCGGGGCGAGGACGACCGGCGCCTCCAGGGCGATCGGCCCGATGCGCAGGCCGGACGCCGCCGCGGCGGTACGGGGCTCTGGGGCGGGCGCGAGGGTGGACATCCTGTCCATTCTCCCAGACGCGCGGCGCCCTCGGCCGCCGCGGCAGGCCTATCGTGGAGAACATGGCCGACACGCTCCCCGCGGACATCCGCGACATCCCCTACACCGACGCCTCCGGCACCGAGCGCACCCTCGCGGAGTTCGGCGACAAGACGCTGCTCATCGTGAACGTCGCGTCCAAATGCGGCCTCACACCGCAGTACGAACAGCTCGAGGAGCTGCAGAAGACCTACGGCGATCGCGGCTTCCAGGTGATCGGGTTCCCCTGCAACCAGTTCATGGGACAAGAGCCCGGGTCGATGGACGAGATCCTCGAGTACTGCTCGGTCACGTACGGAGTGACCTTCCCCGTCGCGGAGAAGGTCCGTGTCAACGGCTCGCACGCAGCGCCCCTCTACAAGGCGCTCAAGAAGGCCAAGAACGTCGAAGGCGCCAAGGGCCCCGTCATGTGGAACTTCGAGAAGTTCCTCGTCACCCCGAGTGGTGACGTGCACCGGTTCCGCCCGCAGACGAAGCCGGATGCCCCGGAGGTCGTCGCGGCGATCGAAGCGAGCCTTCCCGCCTGACCGCCGCGACGACGCGCGTCAGCGTCAGGCGGACTGCTCCCCGCGGCGTTCGGCCCAGACCTGGCGAGTGATCTGCGCGAAGGCCTCTGCGGGCTGGGCGCCGCTCACGCCGTACTTGCCGTCGATGACGAAGAACGGGACGCCCTGGATGCCATAGGCCTGCGCCTGCGCCTGGTCGGCCCGCACGTCCGGCAGGTGGCGCCCCGACTCAAGCGCCTCGCGCGCGGCATCCGCGTCGAGCCCCGCCTCGGCGGCGAGGGCGACGAGATCGTCGATCCGGCCCACGTGCCGGCCTTCGGTGAAGTAGGCCGCCATGAGACGTTCCGCCATCGCCTGCTGAGCGCCCTGCTCCTTCGCGAAGTGCAGCAACTCGTGCGCCTTCACGGTGTTCGTGTGCTGGAGGATGTCGAAACGGTACTCGAGGCCGGCGTTCGCGGCCACGGCCGTGACGTTGTCGAGCAGTTCGCGCACGCGCTCACGCGGCATCCCCTTGTGGCCCTCGAGGAAGTCGAGCTCGTCACCGGCGAAGTCCACCGGTGTATCGGGCGACAGCTCGAAGGAGTGGTAGGTGATCTCGACCTCCGGTGCATCCTCGTCGGACGCCGTCGTGGCGAGGCCGTTCTCGAGGTTGCGCTTGCCGATGTAGCACCACGGGCAGGCGATATCGCTCCACACGTCGATCTTGATTCTCTCCGTCACGTGGAGTGCAACCTCGACAACGCCCCGACGTATTCCCGGGCGGCGATATGGGATCTCAGGGCTTCGGCGCGTCGACCGCGCCGCCGAAGCGGCGATCGCGGTCGAGGTACAGCTGGATCGCGTGCCAGAGGTCGGTGCGTGAGAAGTCCGGCCAGAGCGTGTTGAGGAACACCATCTCGGCGTAGGCCGCCTCCCACAGGAGGAAGTTCGAGGTGCGCTGCTCGCCGCTCGATCGGAGGAACAGGTCGACGTCGGGCATGTCGGGCACGTAGAGGTGCTTGCGGAGGGTCTTCTCGGTGATCGCCGCGGGCTTCAGCCGCCCGGCCGCGATGTCGGCCCCCATCGCCCGCATCGCATCGATGATCTCGTGACGGCCGCCGTAGTTGATGCACATCGTGAGAGTGAGGGTGCTGTTGGCGCGGGTGAGCTGCTCGGCGTACTGCAGCTCCTTGATGACGGAGCCCCAGAGTCGCGGCTTGCGCCCCGCCCAGCGGATCCGTACGCCCCATTCGTTGAGCTGGTCCCTCCGCCGATGCAGCACGTCGCGGTTGTACCCCATGAGGAACCGGACTTCTTCGGGCGAACGCGCCCAGTTCTCCGTCGAGAAGGCGTACACGCTCAGGTGCTTGACGCCGGCCTGGATCGCGCCCGCGACGACGTCCAGGAGCACTTCCTCACCGGCGCGGTGCCCCTCGATGCGGGTCAGACCGCGCCGGTTGGCCCAGCGGCCGTTGCCGTCCATGACGATCGCGACATGGTTCGGCACTCCGCCCTTCGGGAACGCGGGCGGATGGATGCCCGTCCAGTCGAGGGGACGATACGGCACCGCATCGCGGTGGGTGTAGGGCTTCGGGGTCACCGGCGGACAGCTCCCGCATTCTGGATCTGGGCGAGCGAGCGGATCCCGCGCTCGAGGTGGTACTGGGTGTAGGCGGCGACGAGCCCGGATGCCGCGGCGGATGCGGCGGGTGTCGCGGCATCCACCACGTCCCACTCCCCCGCGATCAACGCGCGCAGCAGGTCGCGCGTCTCGGGGCGCACCCGCGCGGAACCCGCCGGGGCGCAGTCGCCGCAGATGTTGCCGCCGAGCTGTCCGACGAACCACTCGTGCGGTCCGACCGCGCCGCAGCGCGCGCACTCGTCGAGGGCGGGAGCCCACCCCGACAGCGCCATCGCACGCAGGAGGTACGAATCCAGCACCGAGCGCGAATCGTGACCGCCCTGAGAGAGCGTGCGCAGGCCCCCGACGAGCAGCAGGTACTGCTGCGGCGTGGCCTCGGCCTCGTTCAGGCGGTCAGCGGTCTCGACCATCGCGTGCGCCGCCGTGTAGCGCTCGTAGTCCTCGACGATATGAGCCCCGTACGACCCGAGCGATTCGGCCTGCTGCACGATGTCGAGCGTGCGGCCCTGGTAGAGCTGGACGTCGGCGACCATGAAGGGCTCGAGGCGCGCGCCGAACTTCGACGAGGTGCGGCGGACGCCCTTCGCGACGGCACGCACTTTGCCGTGACGACGGCTGAGCATCGTCACGATGCGGTCCGCCTCCCCGAGCTTGTGGGTACGCAGGACCACGACCTCGTCGCGGTAGGTGGGCACCCGTCCATTATCGTCGCTCGCACCGACACGGGCCGGTGCGCCACGGTGCCGCGTGATCCGATGCGCCACACGCGCCGCCACCCGCGCCGCCACCCGCGCCGCCACCCGCGAGAATGGAGGGGTGAGTGGCCAGCTTTTCGAGATCCCCCTGTGGGCCGACCTGCTCGCGGTCGGCCTCGGTGGCGTGCAGGGAGCACTGTTCGCCACCGGTTTCGTGGGGCAGCGGCGCCTGGACATGCTGGGCGTCGCCATCATCGGAATCGTCATGGGGATGGGCGGCGGCATCATCCGCGACCTGCTCCTGAACGTGCCGCTCGCCACGCTCCAGAGCAACTGGTACCTCATCACAGCTGTCGTCGCCGCGCTCGTCGGGATGCTGCTCGCGAACGTGTTCCGGCGGCTCAATGGCGTCATCGTGGCTTTGGATGCCATCGTGATCGGCCTGTTCGGCGCCTTCGGCACCTCCAAGGCCCTGGCGCTCGGGCTTCCCGCTGTCCCCGCGGTGTTCGTCGGAGTGTGTTCGGCCATCGGCGGAGGCATCCTGCGCGACGTGTTCATGGGACTGCCGGTCGCGATCATGCACGTCGGTTCGCTCTACGCGGTGGCGGCCGCCGCAGGATGTGCGGTGCTCGCGGTGACGCACGCATTCGGCGCGCCGATCGTCGCCGCCGCGACCGCCTGCGTCGTGGTGACGACCATCATCAGGCTCCTCGCCGTGATCTTCGACATCTCCCTCCCCGAGCAACGGGCCCTGCACCGGCGGAAGGTCGCGCTCGAGACCTCCGCGATCCCGATCGTCCCCCCGCGCACCCCCTGACCCCCGGGCCCCGTCCGCGTCCCCATCCGCGCGGTGCCCCATCCGCCCGCCGAGACCCGGTCTGCGCACCGAAACTCGGTCTGCGCACCAAGACCCGGTCTTCACGCCGAAACCCGGTCTGCGCACCGAAACCCTGCAGACGGACGGCGGGTCTCGGCGTATAGCGCGGGTCTCGGCGTGAGGCGGCGACGGGAGGTGGTCGATCTCGGTGCGGGAGATCCGGACGATGAGTCACGTGGAGCGGCGGCAGATGTCGGCACGCCCGGGTCTGCGCGCCGAGACCCGGGCCCAATACCGAGACCCGTCTGCACCCCGAGACCCGGGCCCAGCCCCGAGACCGCGTCCGCGCGCCGAGACCCTGCGGATCTGCCGCGGGTCTCGGCGTGTAGCGCGGGTCTCGGCGTGCCGTGCGGGGAGGGCGCGGTGTGAGGCGGGGCGGACGGACGGGCGGGGGTCAGCGCTGGCTGGCGCGAGGCGGGAGGGGCCGGGGGGTTGCCGAGCGCAACGCCGCAGGGAGGGTGCGCAGCGGTTCGCTGTGCTCGGGGCCGGTCTGGGTCACGCCCGCGGCTCGGAGGATCGCGCGCAGCTGCGCAGGCGCGAGCAGGTCGCTCCACCCCCAGTGCGCCGTCGCCGACACCCCACGCGCCATGAGTCGGGCGTCACGCGCGTTGCGCGCCCGGAGGGCGGCTCGCGCATCACCGAGCGCCCCGCTGTATTTGACCTCGCCGTCGGCCTCTCCCGCGACGCGCACCCGCGGCCACCAGAAGTCGACACGGTCGTTGGCCTCGCCCGCCGCACCGAACCATTGCTGCAACTCGGGCGGAGGGAACCCCAGCCATTCGATGACCGCGAGGCTCGTCGCCTCGAGCGTCGACTCCGGCGTCGCGGTGGCCCGTGCGAACGCCCACTCGGCGGCGCGACGTCCGCGTCCGCTGGGCCGTTCCGCGCTGCGAGCGACGAGGTCGTCGACGCTGAGCGACGGATCTGCGCGGAGTGCGGCGCACGCCACAGCGAGTCCGACGGCGGGATGCCTCGTGCGACAGATGTCGACCGTGGTGTCGCCGGCGCTCACGAATGTCAGCGGGCCGTCCGAGACGACGTGAGGCATCACCGTGCTCGTGTGAACGCGGATGCCGTGCAGCGCGCGGGCCTTTGCGGGCGAACGAACGAGCACGTGGACGTCACGAGGCTCGCCGAAGACCGGCAGCCCGAGGAGCGCCGCCGCGGACTCCAGCGTGAAGACCGAATCCGGCCACGCGAGGGCGACGGCATGCACCCGGGCGAGGTACCTGCTCCACGGTGGGAGCGCCCGGTAGGCATCCGTATCGGCATAGACACCGCGAGCGACGCGCACGCGCTGGCCGACGCGCACATCGCGGTCCGGGTGAGACAGATCGCCCGCGCGGCTCAGCGTGAGCGGCGCGGCGACCACCGCGGGGGCTGGGGTGACGACCGGCATCCCCCCACCTCACACCCTCCCCGTTCTCCGCGGGTGCCCGCACCCCCGACCTGTGCACAGCCGCGCGGATCCGGCGCCTGGGGAGGAAGACCGAGACCCGGCCCGGCCACCGAAACCCCGCGCCGAATCGGCGGGTCTCGGCGCCCAGGCCGGGTCTCGGCGTCCAGACCGGGTCTCGGCACCCAGAGAGGGCGACGCGCGCGCGTCAGACGGCGGCGAGGTCGGCGCTGCGCTCGCGGGTGCGGATCGCGCGGTTGACGCCCGACACGATCGCCTTGAGGGATGCCGTCGAGATGTCGCCGTCGATGCCGACGCCCCACAGGCGCACTCCGTCGACCTGCAGTTCGACGTAGGAGGCGGCCTGCGCGTCGCCGCCGGCGGAGAGGGTGTGCTCGACGTAGTCGTACAGCGTGATGTCGAAGCCCTGTTCGCGCACGACCTCGAGGAACGCCGACACCGGGCCGTTGCCGACGCCGCGGGTCGTGATCTCGCCGTCGCCGTCACGCAGGGAGACCTCGAGCGAGACCTCGCCCGACATGTCGCTCTGCGTGCGGGTGGACAGGAGTTCGAACCGGCCCCACTTGTCGTCGGTCGCGGCGGCGGGCAGGTACTCGTCGGTGAAGATCGACCAGATCTGATCGCTCGAGACCTCGCCGCCCTCGGCATCCGTCTTCGCCTGCACGACACCGGAGAACTCGATCTGGAGCTTCCGCGGCAGATCCAGCGCGTGGTCGGTCTTCAGGAGATACGCCACTCCGCCCTTGCCGGATTGGGAGTTCACGCGGATGACCGCCTCGTACGAACGCCCCAGGTCCTTCGGGTCGATCGGCAGGTACGGCACCGCCCACTCGATGTCGTCGACCGAGACGCCGGATGCCTCCGCCTTCGCCTCCATCGCCTCGAAGCCCTTCTTGATGGCGTCCTGATGCGAACCGCTGAACGCCGTGAAGACGAGGTCGCCCGCCCACGGGCTCCGCTCGTGCACCGGCAGCTGGTTGCAGTACTCGGCCGTGCGCTTGACGTGGTCGATGTCGCTGAAGTCGATCATCGGGTCGATCCCCTGCGTCAGCAGGTTGACGCCCAGTGCCACCAGGTCGACGTTGCCGGTGCGCTCACCGTTGCCGAACAGGCATCCTTCGATGCGGTCGGCGCCCGCCATGTAGCCGAGTTCCGCGGCGGCGACAGCGGTGCCGCGGTCGTTGTGCGGGTGCAGCGAGATGATGACGTTCTCGCGGTGCGCGAGGTGGCGACCCATCCACTCGATCGAGTCGGCGTACACGTTCGGCGTCGCCATCTCGACCGTCGCGGGGAGGTTGATGATGACCTTCCGCTCGGGCGTCGGCTCGAAGATCTCGATCACCTGGTTGCAGACATCGACGGCGAACTCGAGCTCGGTGCCCGTGTAGGACTCGGGCGAGTACTCGTAGTACACGGTCGTCTCGGGGATGCGCTTCTCGAACTCGCGGCACAGCCGTGCCCCCGCGAGGGCGATGTCGGTGATGCCCTGCTTGTCGCTGCGGAACACGACCTCGCGCTGCAGGATGCTCGTCGAGTTGTACAGGTGCACGATGGCCTGCTTGGCTCCCGCGATCGCCTCGTAGGTGCGCTCGATGAGGTGCTCGCGCGCCTGCGTCAGCACCTGGATCGTGACATCGTCGGGGATCGCGCCGTCGTCGATCAGCTGCCGCACGAAGTCGAAGTCGGTCTGGGATGCCGAGGGGAACCCGACCTCGATCTCCTTGTAGCCCATCTTCACCAGCAGGTCGAACATGATGCGCTTGCGCTCGGGGCTCATCGGGTCGATGAGCGCCTGGTTGCCGTCGCGGAGGTCGACGGCGCACCAGCGGGGCGCCGTCGTGATACGGGCGTCGGGCCACGTGCGGTCGGGCAGGTCGACGCGGATCTGCTCGTGGTACGGACGGTACTTGTGGACCGGCGCGCCGGAGGGCTTCTGGGTGTTCTCCATGATGTGTCGCTTCTCTCGTCTGAAGTGGCGGGCCGGCGGGTGTCGAGGGATTCGAACCGTCGAGAAGCTCCGCGACGAGGAAGGCCCTAGATCGAGGCCTCGTCGCGGCAGCTAAGGAGAAGCTGGCCGAAGCGCATGGTCACAGAGTACACCCGGGCGCACGGCGGCACGAACGGAGCCTCAGAAGCCCAGCCGACCGAGCTGCTTCGGATCGCGCTGCCACTCCTTCGCCACCCGGACGTGCAGCTTCAGGAAGACGTTCGTGCCGACGAGCGGTTCGATCTGCGCGCGCGCACGCGCACCGACGTCGCGCAGGCGCGAGCCCTTGTGCCCGATGATGATCGCCTTCTGGCTGTCGCGCTCGACGACGATGTTCGCGTAGATGTCCGTCATCGACCCGGTGTCGCGCTGCTGCATGTCCTCGATCGTCACGGCGATCGAGTGCGGCAGCTCGTCGCGCACCCCGTCGAGTGCGGACTCGCGGATGATCTCGGCGATGCGGTCCTCGAGGCTCTCGTCGGTGACGACGCCCTCCTCGTACAGCGCGGGGCCCTCCGGCATGAGGGACAGCAGCTCGTCGGCGAGCACGTCGAGCTGTTCGCCCGCGACGGCGGAGAGGGGGATGACGGCGGCCCAGTCCTCGCGGAGGCTGTCGGCCTCCATGAGGCGCTCGGTGACCTCGTCGCGCGAGGCGATGTCGGTCTTCGTCACGACGGCGATCTTCTTCGCCCGCGGGTAGCCGTCGAGGGATGCCGCGATGCGGCGGTCGCCCGGGCCCACCTTCTCGGTCGCCGGCACGAGGAAGCAGATCGCGTCGACATCGCCGAGCACCTGCTCCACGAGGTCGTTGAGACGCTGACCGAGGAGCGTCCGCGGCTTGTGGATGCCGGGAGTATCGACGATCACGAGCTGGCCACCGGGGCGGTTGACGATCCCGCGGATCGCGCGCCGTGTCGTCTGCGGCTTGTCGGAGGTGATGGCCACCTTCTCCCCCACGAGGGCGTTCGTGAGCGTCGACTTGCCAACGTTCGGCCGCCCCACGAAGGTCACGAACCCTGACCTCGACTCGCTCGTCATCTGTCTTCGCCTCTCTGAGTGGGGATGGAACCGGTGCGCGGCGTCTTTCCGCCGAACGCGGAATCGGCTGCCTCGAGGGCACCGGTCGGGGCGACGAACACCGTGGCGAGCCCACGGCCGCGCCCGCGCGACGTGCCGCCGGTCATGACGATGCCGCCGTACTCTGCGCTCGCTCCCGGGAGCGGTACCCTGCCGAGTGCCTTGCCGAGCAGGCCCCCGATCGAGTCGACGTCTTCGTCTTCGAGTTCGATGCCGAAGAGGTCGCCGACCTCGTCGAGGCCGAGTCGCGCGCTCACCCGGAACCGCCCGTCGCCGAGGTCCACGATCTCGTTCGAGGGGGCGTCGTATTCGTCGGCGATCTCCCCGACGAGCTCTTCGATGAGGTCCTCGAGCGTGACGAGGCCGGCGACGCCGCCGTACTCGTCGACGACGAGGCAGACGTGCACGGCATCCCGCTTCATCTGCTGCAGCAGCGTCTCGGCCTTCATCGACTCGGGGACGAAGACGGCGGGCCGGGCGACTTGCGCAACCGGCGCGTCGCGCCAGGCGGACTCGTCGCGGAAGGCGAACTGCACGAGATCCTTCAGGTACACGACGCCCGTGATGTCGTCGGCGTCGCCGTCGGCCACCGGAACGCGGGAGACGCCGCGGTCGAGGAACAGGCGCATCGCCTGCTGAGTGGAGGCGTCGGCATCCACCGTCACCATGTCGGTGCGCGGCACCATCACTTCGCGCACATACGTGTCGGTGAAGTCGAACACGGAGTGGATGAGCTCGCGGTCATCCTCTTCGATGAGATCCTGCGACGCCGCCTCGTCGACCATCGACAGGAGCTGCTCCTCACTCGCGAAGGATGCGCCGCGCTGCACACCGGGGGTGACCCGGTTGCCGATCAGGACGAGGAGATGCGCGAGCGGGCCGAGGACGATACGCGCGCCACGGACGAGCGGTGCGCACGCACGCAGGAGACCCTTCGCGTGCTGGCGTCCGACGGCGCGCGGGCTCGCTCCGACCAGCACGAACGACACGGCGGTCATGAGGACCGCCGCGGCGAGCATCGCGGCCCAGATGTTGTCGAACGCGAGCATGAAGGCAACGGTGACGAGCACGGCGGCCGTCGTCTCGGCGAGGATCCTGATGAAGACGACGGCGTTGCCGTGTGCCTCGGGGTCGCGTGCGATCGCCGCAAGCGAGGCGCTCCCCCGACCCGAGGTGCCCATCTCGGCGAGATCGGCGCGCGAGGTGACACCGAGCGCCGCGTCGAGCGCCGCCATGAGACCGCCGAGGGCGACCAGCAGGACGGCCGCGATGAGCAGGAGGGTGACCGTCATGCGCGTCGTCGACGCTCAGCGGCCTGGAACGCGGTGATGAGCTCGCGCTGCAGGCCGAACATCTCGCGCTCCTCCTCCGGTTCGGCGTGGTCGAAGCCGAGAAGGTGTAGCGTGCCGTGCGTCGTGAGGAGGATCAGCTCGTCGAGCGTCGAGTGCTTCGCGGCCTGCGCCTGCGTCTCGGCGACCTGCGGGCACAGCACGATGTCGCCGAGAAGCCCGGCGGGTGTCGGCTGCTCGGCGGTGCCCGGTCGCAGCTCGTCCATCGGGAAGCTCAGCACGTCGGTCGGGCCGGGCTCGTCCATCCACTGGACGTGGAGAGCCTCCATCGCCCCCTCGTCGACGAGGAGGATCGCGACGTCGGCGTCGGGGCTGACGTTCAGCTCGGCGAGGTTGTGCTCCGTCAGGCGCAGCAGCACCGTCTCGTCGACCTCGACGCCGGACTCGTTCGTGATCTCGATCGTCATGACATGCCTCGCTTCGGGAGATGGTCTCGGGGGCCGCCCGGGCGGGAGGGCTGACCGCGGCGCTGGGCGCGGTTGCCGCCGCCGTCGCGCGCGGCGACGAAGGCGGATGCCTCGTCGCGCTCGCGCCGATCGGCGAGGCGCTGCTCGTCGAACTGCGTGTACGCGTCGACGATCCGCCCGACGAGCGTGTGCCGCACGACGTCGTCGCTCGTGAGGTAGCTGAACTCGATGTCGTCGATGTCCTTGAGCACCCGCGTCACGAGCCGCAGCCCGGATGCGCCCTGCGGCAGGTCGATCTGGGTGATGTCGCCCGTGACCACCATGCGGGTGCCGAACCCGAGACGGGTGAGGAACATCTTCATCTGCTCGGGCGTCGTGTTCTGGGCTTCGTCGAGCACGACGAACGAGTCGTTGAGCGTCCGTCCGCGCATGTAGGCGAGCGGCGCGACTTCGATCGTGCCGGATGCCATGAGCTTCGGCACGATCTCGGGGTCCATCATCTCGTTGAGCGCGTCGTAGAGCGGCCGCAGGTAGGGGTCGATCTTGTCGGTCAGCGTGCCGGGGAGGAACCCGAGCCGCTCCCCCGCCTCGATGGCGGGGCGGCTGAGGATGATGCGGCTGACCTCCTTGCGCTGGAGGGCCTGCACCGCCTTCGCCATCGCGAGGTAGGTCTTGCCCGTACCGGCCGGGCCGATACCGAACGTGATGGTGTTCTCGTCGATGGCATCCACATACGCCTTCTGGCCGAGCGTCTTCGGGCGGATGACCCGCCCGCGCGAGGACAGGATCGCCTCGCCCAGCACTTCGGACGGCCGGGGTCCGCCCTCCGCGCGGAGGATCCGGTCGCTCGAGACCACGTCGGACGGGTCGAGCCCGTGCCCCGTGCGCGAGAGCGCGATGAGCTCCTCCACGAGGGCGCGGGCGCGGGCCACCGCATCCGCTTCGCCGCTCAGGGTGATCTCGTTGCCGCGCACGTGCACCTGCACGTCGCGGTGTTCGCGCTCGACGACGCGCAGCAGTCGGTCCTGCGGGCCGAGGAGCTGCACCATCGCGACGCCGTCGGCGTAGATCCGCTCGACGACGTGTTCTGCGGAGGCGTCGTCAGCCACCGAGGCTCCCCTCCGAGAGTCCGCCCGCGAGGACGTGCGCATGCACGTGGAAGACCGTCTGCCCGGCGCCGGGGCCCGTGTTGAAGACGAGGCGGAAATCGCCGTCGCTGTGCTCCGCGGCGAGCGAGTTGGCGAGCCCGATCATCTCCGACAAGAGCGCGGGGTCGCCTGCCGCGAGTTCGACGACGTTCCGGTACTCGGGTGACTTCGGGATGACGAGCAGGTGCACGGGCGCCTTCGGCGCGATGTCGCGGATGGCGAAGACGTTCTCGGTCTCGGCGATGATCTCGGAGGGGATGTCGCCCTCGAGGATGCGGGTGAAGATCGACGGCTCGCTCATGGCCTCAGTCTACGGCGGACGGCCCCGCCCCGGCCGGGAGGCGGGGCGGCGTGCGCCGGTCCGTGTTCCGCCGTCACCAGCGTCCGAGACGGGCGTTGAGCACAGCGAGGGCGGCGGGCCCTGCGGTCGAGGTGCGCAGCACGGTCTCGCCGAGGCGCACGACCTGGGCGCCCGCGGCGGCGAGGGCGTCGAGCTCGTCGGGAGCGATCCCGCCTTCGGGGCCGACGATCAGGACGAGCTCGCGTTCGTCACCCGCAGTGACGTCGATCGTCGTCAAGGCGTCGGTCGCGCTGGGTTCGAGTACGACGAGGCGAGCGTCCGCGCGCTGCGCGAGCTGTGCCGTCGTCGCCGGCAGGCCCACCGCGGGAACCCAGGCACGGTGCGCCTGCTTGGCCGCCTCGCGGACGATGGTGCTCCAGCGTGCGACGCCCTTCGCAGCCTTCTCCGCCGACCAGCGCGAGACGCTGCGGGATGCCTGCCACGGCACGATCTCGTCGACACCGAGCTCGGTGGCGGCCTGGATCGCCAGCTCGTCGCGGTCGCCCTTCGCGAGAGCCTGGACGAGGACGAGCCGCGGCGTGGATGCCGGAACGTCCCGTCGATCGCGGATGCGCACGGACAGCTGCTTCGGCGCGAGTGGAGCCTCCACGATCCCGGTGAGCCACACTCCCCGTCCGTCGCCGAGGGTCACTTCCTCACCCGCCCGCACGCGACGCACGACGACGGCGTGGTGGGCTTCCGCGCCACGCACGGTGACCACGTCGTCCGGGTGGGCGTCGGCGAGACCCGTCGTCAGCGTGAGGTCCGCGTCCGCGCCCGGACGCGACACCGCGGTGTCCGCGTCGTCGGCGAGGAAATGGAGGGCCATGTCAGCCGCGGAACCGGTCGCGGAGCTTCGAGAAGAGGCCCTGTTGGAACTGCGCGAGTTGCGGCGCGGGCGCCTTCGTCTTCTTGGCGAAGTCCTCGATGAGCGCACGGGACTTGGCATCCAGCTTCGTGGGGGTCACGACCTGGACGCCGACGCGCAGGTCGCCGCGCGTGCCTCCCCGGAGCGGCGTGATGCCCCGCCCCTTGATCGTGAGGACGTCGCCGGACTGCACGCCGGCGCGCACCTCGAGGTCGACGTCGCCGTCGAGCGAGGTGATCGTCGTCTTGGCGCCGAGGATCGCGTCGGGCATCGACACCTCGAGGGTCGCCAGCAGGTCGTCGCCCTCGCGGCTGAAGGCGTCGTCGTGGGCGACGGTGATCTCCAGGTACAGGTCGCCGGCCGGGCCTCCGGCGGGGCCGACCTCGCCCGATCCCGGCAGCTGCAGGCGCAACCCCGTCTCGACGCCGCCCGGGATGTCGACCGACACCGTCCGACGGGCGCGCACGCGGCCCTGCCCCTGGCAGGAAGCGCACGGGTACGGGATCGTCGTGCCGTAGCCCTGGCACGTCGCGCACGGCTGCGACGTGACGACGTTGCCGAGGAGGCTCCGCACGGTGCGCTGCACCTGGCCTGAGCCGTGGCAGATGTCGCACGTCACGGGCTGCGTGCCCGGCTGGCAGCAGGACCCGTCGCACGTCTCGCACAGGACGGCCGTGTCGACCTCGAGGTCGCGGTGCGCGCCGAAGACGACGTCCTTCAGGTCGAGGGTGACCCGAACGAGGGCATCCTGCCCCCGTTCGCGGCGCGAACGCGGCCGTCCGGCACGCCCGCCGCCCCCGCCGCCGAAGAACGTCTCGAAGATGTCGCCGAAGCCGCCGAACCCTCCGGCGCCGCCGCCGAACGGCGACCCGTCGCCGCCGAGGTCGTAGCGCTGGCGCTGCTCGGGGTCGCTCAGCACGTCGTAGGCGTGCGTGACGAGCTTGAACCGTTCGGATGCCTCTTCGCCCGGGTTCACGTCGGGGTGGAGCTGCCGGGCCAGACGCCGATACGCCTTCTTGATCTCCTCGGGGCTCGCATCGCGCGAGACGCCCAGTACTTCGTAGTGGTCAGCCACAATCGCCTTTCGGCGCCCCGCGGGGCGCGGTGGGTTGTCGTGCGAACAGTCGCGTCAGCGGGACGTCTCGTCCTCGTCGAGCAGCCTGCTCAGATAGTGCGCGACGGCGCGGACCGCCGCGAGGTTCGTGGGGTAGTCCATGCGCGTGGGGCCGAGAAGCCCCACGCGTGCACGGCTTCCGGCGCTGTCGTAGTCGCCGGTGACGACGGAGGCCTCGGGGAGGCCGAACGCGGCGTTCTCGCGTCCGATGCTGGCCGCGAGACCCTTGTCGTCCGCGACCATCTCGCCCATGAGGCGCAGCAGGGTCACCTGCTCCTCGATGGCCTCGAGCAGCGGGTAGATGCTCCCGCGGAAGTCGCCCTCGCGCTTGGCGAGAGTCGCGCTCCCCGCCATGACGAGCCGGTCCTGACGGAACTCGTCGAGCTCCTCGGCGACGATGCGCGCGACGGCGCGGACGGCGTCGTCGATCCGGTCGGCTGCGGGCTCGCGCGCCAGGAGATCGGCGATCGCCTGGGCCGCCTCGCGCACGTGCGTACCCGTGACGAGGGCACCGATCGCGCGCTTCACGTGCGCGGCATCCTCGTCGGTGAGTTCGCTCTGAAGGAAGGCGACGCGCTGCGAGACGCGCCCCGTGTCGGTGACGACGATGACGACGACGCGCGAACCGCCGAGATGCACGAACTCGACGTGCGACACGCTCGCGCGCGCGAACGACGGATACTGGACGATCGCGACCTGTCCGGTGAGCTGCGTCAGTGCCCGCACCGTCCGCATGAGCAGATCGTCGAGATCGACCGGGTCGGCGAGGAACATCGCGATGGCCGAGCGCTGGGCGCTGGAGAGCGGGCGAAGCTCTGCGAGGTGGTCGACGAAAACGCGGTAGCCCTTGTCGGTCGGGATGCGTCCCGACGACGTGTGCGGTGCCGCGATGAGCTCTTCGTCCTCGAGCAGCGCCATGTCGTTGCGGATCGTCGCGGCCGACACGCCGAACTGATGCCGGTCGACGATCGTCTTGCTGCCGACGGGTTCGTTGGTGTCGACGTAGTCCTGCACGATCGCGCGGAGCACCTGCAGGCCGCGTTCCGAGACCATCGCTCCTCCTCCGCGTCACCTCTCCGGAGCATCTGGCACTCCGGACCTTCGAGTGCCAATCCTAGCGCGGCGACCTGTACCGGCGCCGCACGGCGGGCCGGGCGCGGAGGTGCTCAGGCGGTGAGCGCGCGCACGACGGCATCGGCGAGGAGCCGCCCCCGTCGCGTCAGCACGACGCGACCGCGGACGGCGGCGGCGCCGTCGATCAGTCCGTCCGCGATGAGGGATGCCACGGCGTGCCGCCCCTCGCCCTCGAGCTCCGACACCGCCAGGCCGTCGGCGATACGCGAGCGCAGGAGGACCGACTCGAGGCGGCGGGCCGCGGCATCCGGCCGTTCGCGGGCCGCGGCGGGCGACTCCCCCGCCGCGAGCCGCTGGGCGTAGGCGGCGGGGTGCTTGACGTTCCACCACCGGAGCCCGCCGACGTGACTGTGGGCGCCGGGACCGTAGCCCCACCAGTCGGTGCCGCGCCAGTACGCGAGGTTGTGCCGCGAGCGGTGCGCGGGCGAGGTCGCCCAGTTCGACACCTCGTACCAGTCGAAGCCCGCCTGCTGGAACAGGTCGTCGGCGAGCTCGTACATGTCGGCCTGCAGGTCGTCGTCGGGGGCAGGGACCTCACCGCGACGGATCTGGCGGGCTAGCCGCGTGCCGTCCTCGATGATGAGGGCATACGCCGAGATGTGATCGGGGGCGAGTGAGATCGCCTCGCGGACGGATGCCTCCCAATCGCGGAGGCTCTCCCCCGGTGCGCCGTAGATGAGGTCGACGCTGACGTCGAGCCCGGCGGCGCGCGCCGACGCGACCGCGGTCGCGACGTTCGCCGGATCGTGGGTGCGGTCGAGGGCCGCGAGCACGTGCGGCACGGCCGACTGCATCCCGATCGACAGGCGCGTCACGCCGGCGACGGCGAGCTCCGAGGCGAGCTGCGGGGTGACGGTGTCGGGGTTCGCCTCGACCGTCACCTCGGCATCCGGAGCGATCCCGAAAGCCGCGCGGACACCGCCGAGCATCCGGGCGAGGTCGCCGGCGGGAAGGAGCGTGGGCGTGCCGCCGCCGAAGAACACCGTCTGAGCGGGCCGCGGCGCACCCCGCGCGCCGAGCACGTCGCGGGAGAGGGCGATCTCGCGCAGCACCTCGTCGGCGTAGGCATCCTGGCGCGCGCCGCGCAGTTCCGTCGCGGTGTAGGTGTTGAAGTCGCAGTAGCCGCACCGCACGCGGCAGAACGGCACGTGCAGGTAGACGCCGAAGTCGGCAGCTTCATCGATCTCGATGTCGCCCGGGAGGGCACCGTCGGTGGGCGCAGGGTCGCCGAGCGGAAGCGCGGAGCCCATCAGGAGGGCGTCGTGAACAGCGGCGAGATCGCGCGCAGATAGCCCTGGAAGAGCGCCGTGCGGCGCCGCTTCACGAGCGGCGGCAGCATCCGGTACGCGAGCGCCACAGGGCGGTCGAAGGCCCGGACGACGAAGCGCACCCCGTCGGACTCGTCCCACTCGATCATGAACGACTCCTCGCCGCTCACGACGGAGGACGACACCGTGCCGAGCGCGAAGCCGACCCGGCGGGACTCCTCCGTCGCGGAGATGACGCGCAGTTCGCCGTCGGCGTTCATCCCCCGGACCCGGCCATGCACCCGGATCGTCGTCCCCGCCGCGACGTACGGCGTGCCGTCGGCGTCGAAGCGCTGTTCGCTGTCGAGGCGGCTCGCCGCGACAGGAGTGCCCTCCGCGTCGAACGCCACGCCGGAGTACATCGGACCGGAGGCCGGACGCACATCGCGGATCTCGAGCCCGGCGCCCCGCAGCGCGCCCCACGAGAGCAGGGCGTCCGCCGAGGACTCGAACCGTGCCTGGCCACTGCCGAGCAACCAGGACGCCTCGGCGGGAATGCTCCGCTCCGGCGGATAGGTCATGAGATCGGGCGCGTGCGTCGCCCCCACGGCCGCGTAGTCGACCGTGTTGTCTTGGAAGTTCCCGCGGCGCATCCGATCCTCCGTCGCTACTTCTTCGTCTCCACGTCGCCCGACAGGGCGGCGATGAACGCTTCCTGCGGAACCTCGACGCGACCCACCATCTTCATGCGCTTCTTGCCCTCTTTCTGCTTCTCGAGGAGCTTGCGCTTGCGGGTGATGTCGCCGCCGTAGCACTTGGCCAGGACGTCCTTGCGGATCGCGCGGATGTTCTCGCGCGCGATGATGCGTGCGCCGATCGCGGCCTGGATGGGCACTTCGAACTGCTGACGCGGGATGAGCTTGCGCAGCCGCTCGGTCATCATCGTGCCGTACGCGTAGGCCTTCTCTCGGTGGACGATCGACGAGAAGGCATCCACCTTCTCGCCCTGCAGAAGGATGTCGACCTTGACGAGATCGGCGGTCTGAGACCCGGCCGGTTCGTAGTCGAGCGACGCGTAGCCCTGCGTCTTGGACTTCAGCTGATCGAAGAAGTCGAACACGATCTCGCCGAGCGGCATGTTGTAGCGCAGTTCGACGCGGTCTTCGCTCAGGTAGTCCATGCCGAGGAGGGTGCCGCGACGGCTCTGGCAGAGCTCCATCACGGTGCCGACGTAGTCCTTGGGCAGCAGGATGCCGACCTTGACGACCGGCTCGGAGACGGATGCCACGCGACCGTCCGGGTATTCGCTGGGGTTCGTCACGACGACGGTCTCACCGGTGTCCGTGGTCACCTCGTAGGTCACCGAGGGGGCAGTCGTGATGAGGTCGAGACCGAACTCGCGGGCGAGCCGCTCCGTGATGATCTCGAGGTGCAGGAGCCCCAGGAACCCGGCGCGGAAGCCGAAGCCGAGCGCGACCGAGGTCTCGGGCTCGTACTGCAGCGAGGCATCCGACAGCTTCAGCTTGTCGAGCGCTTCGCGCAGGTCTGCGTAGTCGCTGCCGTCGATCGGGTAGATGCCGGAGAAGACCATCGGCTTCGGGTCGGTGTACCCGGCCAGAGCGGACTGCGCGGGCTTGCGCTGGTTGGTGATCGTGTCGCCGACCTTCGACTGGCGCACATCCTTCACGCCCGTGATGAGGTATCCGACCTCGCCCACGCCGAGACCCTTCGTGGGCACCGGTTCGGGGCTCGACACGCCGATCTCCAAAAGGTCGTGCGTGGCGCGCGTCGACATCATCTGGATGCGCTCGCGCGGCTCCAGCTTGCCGTCGACCATGCGCACGTACGTCACGACGCCGCGGTACGCGTCGTACACCGAGTCGAAGATCATCGCGCGGGCGGGCGCCGTCGCGTCGCCGACGGGCGCGGGGATCTTCTCCACGATCTGATCGAGCAGTTCCTCGACGCCGATGCCGGTCTTGCCCGAAACGCGCAGCACGTCCTCCGGACGCCCGCCGATCAGGTTCGCGAGCTCGGCCGCGTACTTCTCCGGGTCGGCGGCGGGCAGATCGATCTTGTTCAGCACGGGGATGATCTGCAGATCGTTCTCGAGTGCGAGGTAGAGGTTCGCGAGCGTCTGCGCCTCGATCCCCTGCGCCGCGTCGACGAGGAGGATCGCTCCCTCGCAGGCCGCGAGCGAACGCGAGACCTCGTAGGTGAAGTCCACGTGGCCGGGCGTGTCGATCATGTTGAGGGCGAACGTGCCGGCGCCGGTGGCCCACGGCATCCGCACGGCCTGCGACTTGATCGTGATGCCGCGCTCGCGCTCGATGTCCATGCGGTCGAGGTACTGCGCGCGCATGTCGCGATCGGAGACCACGCCGGTGATCTGCAGCATCCGGTCGGCCAGCGTGGACTTGCCGTGGTCGATGTGGGCGATGATGCAGAAATTGCGGATCAGCTCAGGAGGGGTCGCGGACGGCTCGAGAGGCTTCAGGGCACGGGGTGACATGTCGCGGGCCAGTCTACCGGCGCGGCGCGCCCGCCCCCCCCCCGCCCCCCCGGGCGGG
>JASCPG010000110.1 GCA_029960085.1 Microbacteriaceae bacterium PS02067
GTGGGTGGGGGTTTGGGGGTGGGGGGGGGCGTGGGCGGGGGTGGCGGGGTGGCGGTGGGTAAGGGTGTGGGTGTCGGAGCGTCCGTGGGTGTAGGTGTGGCTGTGGGCGAGGGGGTCGGTGCCGCGGTATCCGGGATGAGCGCGAAGGAGCGGGCCACATGGACGAGGCTGGGACTCTCCTCGCCTCGGGGAAGCGCGAAGGCGGGATTGTCCGACGGCTGCGCATCCGCGAGCGTGAATCCCGTGGCCGGCTCGAAGCGGATGCTGTAATCGGCGGTGGATGTCGTCGGCAACGAGCCTGATCGGAATGCGCCGTCTGCGGCGACGGCGACACGCTGCACTGCCGTGCCGCCACTGAGGATGGTGACGCTCGCGCCCGAGAGGTCGGCGAGAGGGGAGGCATTCGACGTCGCGGTCACCGCGCCGCTGATCTCACCGAAAGAGCCCTCCAGCGGGAGGGTGACGGCATCTCCCAGCGTGGGGTTGAACTCCCTCCTCACCGCGGGTTCGAGGAGGTCGCCGACGGCGCCGGGCCAGGATGCCTCGGCGATGAAGCTGGTGTCCGTCGCGGGTATGCGCACCGACACGGTTCCGTCTGCCAAGGTGGTGCCGGTGGCGATGACCTGGTCGAACTCGCCGGTGGAGAGCACGGTCACCGTCGCGCCGCCGAGCGGAGCGGATGCCGTCCCGTCGGAGAGAGTCGTCGTGATGAGTATGTGGCCTGCTTCGGACTCCGCGGCGCTGGCGATCGCGGGCAGCCCCACCAAGACAAGGCCGGTGGCTACGGACAGCACACCTGCGGTGCGTAGTGGGGAGAGCAGATTCCGACGTCGTCGTGCGACCGTGCGAGGCATGGCGATCCTTTCTGATGGCTCGTGGCCAAGTATGGACTCAGTCCAAACTTGTACGCAAGCCAGGGAGATTGACCTAGGGTGGGATGAAGGGAGGAGAGACGGCGATGACGGAAGGGCTCCGCGAGAAGAAGATGCGCGCCGCGCGTCGGGCCATGGAGGAGGCCGCGGTCGGAATCGCTTATGACGAAGGCGTCCGCGCCGTGACGGCCGACCGCATCTGCGAAGTGGCGATGGTCTCGCGCAGCACGTTCTTCAACTACTTCCCCTCGCTCGAGCATGCGATCTTCGGATCCGCCCTGGTCTACGACCCTGTGCTCACCGAGCGTATTTTGAGCGCGCACCGAGACGACCTCGTGATCGCCGCCTCGCGGATCGTGATGGAGACCGTCCGCGGCCAGGGTGACGACGAACTCCTGCGCAAGCGGTTCGCGCTTTTTACCCGGGAGCCGGGTACGACGACGACGGTGTCGTGGGCGGCCGGGACGAGTCGCGCCGGACTGCAGGACGTGATCGAGAACTGGCTCGATGCACATCCGGCATCGGCTCGCCTGGCGGACGCCAATCACGCCACCGAGGCGCGGATGATCGTCAACTTCTCCATCACGCTCGGCGACGAGGTTATGCGGCTCGTGGGTGAGGACGGCGGGGACTTCCCGTTCGACCCCGCCGTGTTTCGCACGGTGCGCGAGCGGATGAGGGCGTTGAGCGTACCCGCACGGTGAACCCCCGCGCCGCCATCAGCGGCACGAGGTGTTCGGGACCGCCGCTACTTGACCTGTGCCGAGATGACGCTCATGACGGCGGTGTCGGCGAGGGTCGTCGTGTCGCCGACCTCGCGGCCTTCGGCGACGTCGCGGAGGAGGCGCCGCATGATCTTGCCCGAGCGCGTCTTCGGCAGTT
>JASCPG010000111.1 GCA_029960085.1 Microbacteriaceae bacterium PS02067
CCTGGTGGGCGCCTGCCCGCCCGTGGAGGCGTTCGCGTAACCGCCCCCCGCCGAGACGCAACCTGCCGCCGGAAACCCCGGCGTTTCTCGGGCGGCGGGTTGCGTCTCGGCGTCACTACAGCGACCGCCGGTTGCCCCGGAGCGTGGCCAGCATCAGCCGTTGGGTCGGCGCGACGCGCGGCACTCCCGCCTGCTCGAGAGCGCGTTCCAGCGGGGCGGCGCGCATGGCGTCGGACCAGTCCCACCGGGCGAAGCCGCGCACGTGGCGGCGGAGCCGGTCCTCGCGACGCTTCTCCTGCGTCAGCGCGCGGTGAGCCGCCGCCGGATCGCTCGGGTCGTACTTGCCGTATCCGTCCGACTCGCCGGCGACACCGCAGTCCGGCCACCAGAAGTCCACGCGATCGGTGCATCCCTCCAGCCGGAACTCGTGCTGGAGCCGGGGCGGCGCGAACCCCAGCCACGAGATCACGGCACGGCTCACGCTCTCGCCGACGGACTCCGGATCTGTGGATGCCGCAGACAGAATCCAGTCGTGTCGGCGGATGCCGCGCGGGTCGACCGTCCGCAGCCGCACCTGCTCGATCTCCGTGAGCGTCGTCAGGGCGCATTGCCGCGGTGAGATCGCGGCGTCGACGACGGCCAGCCCGAATGCCGGGGGCAGCATCCGGGCCAGAGCCGACGCGGTGTCGGCAGGCGCCGTCGCGCGGATGCCGTTGCACGTGATGACAGTGGGCGCGATGCGGCTCGTGTGGCGCACGACGTCGCCGACGCGGTGCGTGGACGGCGCTCCGACGTCGAAGACGTGGATGTCGCGGGGCTCCCCGAACACGGGAAGGCCGAGCAGCGCCGCCGCGGACTCGTGGCAGAACACCGCGCCCGGACGGATGAGCGCGACCGCATGGACGCGCGCGAGATAACGGTCCCACGGGGCAAGCGCCTGCCACCGTGCGGATGCCGCGTACACCCGGTGCCGGACGCGGTGCAGGTCGGCCGTGGCGCGGGGCCGGTCGGCGGGTTCGTGCTCGCTCGCGACGAGCAGCTCGATCGGTGCGGCTCGGAAGACGCCGGAGGGTGCGGTGCGGAGCATGCCGCCACCGTGGCATCCCCTCGCGCCACCCGGCACGCCCCGACCCGATCTGTGGACGCACCCGCGCAGATCGCGCCCTGTGGAGGGCGCGATGCCCGCCCCCCCCCCCGCCCCTGCCCCCCCCCCCCCCCCGGCCCCCCCCCCCCGCCCCCCCACCC
>JASCPG010000112.1 GCA_029960085.1 Microbacteriaceae bacterium PS02067
CCCCCCCCCGCCCCCCCCCCCCCCCCCCCCCCCCCCCCCCCGGGGGGGGCCCCCCCCCCCCCCCCCCCCCCCCCCCGCTCCCATTTGGCCCGGGGAGGGAGTGGGTCACGCCAGCGCGAGGGCGCGCTGGCGGTTGCGGTGCGCGAGTCGATGCGCGGCCCAGGCGGCGGCCGCGAGGAGCCCGGCGATCGCGATGCCGAAGATCCACGGCATCACCATGGGGGAGAGGCTGGATGTGCCGGCCTTGAGCGTCGACGTACCCGCTGCGATCTTGGCGGTTCCGTCCGCGAGGTCGCCTGCGCCCGCCGAGAGCGTGCTCGATCCGTCCGCGAGTGTCACAGAGCCGTCGAAGAGCGTGCCCGAGCCTGTCGAGAGGTCGACCAGTCCCGTGGACAGGCTCCCGGCGCCGGTCGACAGCTTCTGGGTTCCTTCGGCGAGCGAGTCCGCCCCCGTCGACAGATTGCCCGCGCCGACCGCGAGGTTGTGGGCACCCGAGCTGAGCGACAGGGCACCGGTCGACAGCGCCTGCGTGCCGGATGCCAGTGACCCCGCCCCCGTCGCGAGGTCGCTCGTGCCGGTGGCGAGGGCGGCGGCGCCCGTCTTGAGGTCGCCGAGCCCGGTGGACAGCGCCTGAGCCTGCGCGGCCAGGAACGGAGCCCCGGCGCCGGGGTCGGCGATCGCGACGGTGCCGGGCCATCTGTTCGGGGCATCGCCGTTGATGATGTTCGAGATACCGCCTGCGGAGGCGATGAGCCCCGCGGCGAGCGACGGAGCGGCGGATGCCTGCGGTGCCATCGCCGTCACCTGCTGCTGTAGCCCGCCCGCAAGAGCGTTGATGGTGGTCCAGTCCGCAGCGGCAGGGTCGGCCTGAGCCGCCTGGAGCAGGGCGACGAGATTCGTGGCGTTGGTGGTGGCACTCGACGCATTCGTCTGGATCGCCGTCGCGTTCTGTGCGAGGGCCGTCACCTGCGGAGTGATGCCCGCGTTCACCTTGGCGAGCACACCGCGCGCGTACGTGTCGGCACCGACGACACCGGCCGACAGTCGGGCAGCTCCCGCGGCGAGCTTGGCGCCGCCGTCCGCGGCCGTGGCGGCGCCGGCCGACAGCTTCTGCGCCCCGGCAGCCGCGCTCTGCGCGCCCGCCGACACCTTGGTCGCCCCCGCCGCCGCCGAGGCGGCGC
>JASCPG010000113.1 GCA_029960085.1 Microbacteriaceae bacterium PS02067
TAGGGCGTGTCTGACAAATAGTTCGGCGGCGCGCTGAGAGTCTGAGGTCGTGACGCGGTTTCAGGTGCTCTCGGATGCTCAGTGGTCGTTGCTCGAGGAGATGCTGCCGCGCCCGACCGGGCGCAGGGGACGGCCCTTCGCGGACGCGCGGTTGATGGTCGAGGGCATCGTCTACCGGTATCGGTGCGGGATCGCGTGGCGGGATCTGCCGGAGGTGTTCGGGCCGTGGCAGACGGTATGGACCTGGCATCACCGCATGGCCACGGAAGGCACCTGGGACAAGGTGCTCGCCACACTCACCGCCGCCGCGGACGAGGCGGGGCTGGTGGAGTGGTCGCTGTCGGTGGACTCCACGATCGCCCGCGCGCATCAGCACGCGACGAACACGAAGCGCCTCACAGGGGGCTGGATCGAATTACACGAATCCGGGCGTCGAGCCGCCTGATCACGCGGTCGGCCGCTCCCGAGGCGGCCTGTCGACGAAGATCCACCAGCTCGTCGACGGCAACGGGCTCCCGCTGGTCGCGCTGCTGACAGCAGGCCAGGCCGGGGACTCACCGATGTTCCTGCCGCTGATGGGACACCTGCGTGTCGCCCGTCCCGTCGGCCGGCCCCGCACTCGTCCGGACGCGGTCCGGGGTGACAAGGCGTACTCATCCCGCGCGATCCGCGGGCATCTACGCGCCCGCGGGATCAAGGCCGTGATCCCCGAGCCGTCCGACCAGCAAGGCCACCGCAAGCGCCGCGGCTCACGCGGCGGACGCCCCGTCGGCCTCGACGCCGCCGACTACAAGGGCCGCAACGTCATCGAGCGCCGCTACTGCCACATCAAGCAATGGCGAGGACTCGCCACCCGCTACGACAAACTCGCGATCACCTACCGGGCCGCTGTCATCCTCAACGCCGTCATCGCCTGGACCCGGCAATTGTCAGACATGCCCTAG
>JASCPG010000114.1 GCA_029960085.1 Microbacteriaceae bacterium PS02067
GCGGCGGGGGGGGGGGGGGGGGGGGGGGGCCCCCCCCCCCCCCGGGGCCCCCCCCCCCCCGGGGGGGCCGCGGGCACGGCATCCGGTCCCGAGCCGGATGCCGTGGCGGACTCGACCGGGGCGACGGACGCGACGGAAGCCGTTCGTGCATCGGCGTCGACCGCCGGACGGGAAGCGGGCGGCGTGTGACGCGCCGCCCGCACGATGATCACGACGAGCGCCGCCGCGAGGCCGACGCCGATCAGTGCCAAGAGGATGCCGAGGGCCGTGTAGCCGCCGAACGGGGCGGACCCGACGTACAGCACGGGGAGGCCGAGGAACAGGGAGATCGGCGCGGGGATGATGCCGAGCACCGCGCAGATCGCGACGCCCGCCTGCGCGGGGGAGAACCGGCCGCGCAGCGCCTCTTGGAGGAGGATCCGACCGGCGAGGTCGGGCAGCAGCGCCCACGCGATCGCGTACAGCAGCAGTGCCGGGAAGCCGAAGAGGGCCACGACGACGAGGATGCCCCGCACGATCAGCGGGTCGATCCGCAGCCGCGCCGCGATTCCCGCCGCCACGCCCCCGAGCCATCCGTCCGTGCGGACGATGCCGAGCCCCGCCGTCCACGCGAAGAACCGGTCGGCGCGGGACGGTCGGGGGCCGCGCGGCGCGGGCTCGGGCGGCGCGGGCGGCGGCCCGGGGTCGGTCACGGGGGAGGTCATGAAACGATCCTCGCCGGTGCGAGGCGGGGCGTGCCATGGGGTGAATCCCTGAGGCATCCCTGATTCTCGATGACGGGAGGGGAGTCGACGCGGGCGATGTGGTGGGATGGGCGACATGACCACTCCCGCAGCGCCACAGGCGCGGCCGGTGCGCCCGGCGCGGCCGGCCCGCCCGGCCCGCCCGGCGAGGCCGCGCGC
>JASCPG010000115.1 GCA_029960085.1 Microbacteriaceae bacterium PS02067
CGCGAAGGCCGGGGCGCTCGCGAAGGCCGCTGCGGCGGCGCTCGGCGGCGGCGGCGGCGGACGCGACGACGTCGCGCAGGGCGGCGGAACGGATGCCTCGGCACTTCCCGCAGCACTCGCAGCGGTCGCCACGACTCTGGAGACGCAGCGCGCGTGAGTGGATTCCGGCGCGGCGCGCGTCTCGGGATCGACGTCGGCAAGGCGCGCGTCGGGGTCGCCCGGTGCGATCCGGACGGCCTGCTCGCCGTCCCGGTCGAGACGGTGGCGCGTTCCGAGGCATCCGCGGCACGCATCGCGGAGATCGCAGTCGAGCACGACGCGATGGAACTGCTCGTCGGGCTCCCTGTGAGCCTCTCGGGGAACGAGACCTCCTCGACAGATGATGCGCGCGTGTTCGCCGCGGAACTCGCGGAGGCGACCGGACTCCCGGTCCGCCTCGTGGACGAGCGGTTGAGCACGGTGTCGGCGCATGCAGCGCTCCGCGATTCCGGGCGTTCGCAGCGTTCTTCTCGTAGGATTGTCGACCAGGTCGCCGCGGTCGTCCTGCTGCAGCAGGCCATCGACGTCGAGAAGAGCACCGGTATCCCGGCCGGTGCCCTGCTGTCCTAATCGCAGGAGCCCCCTGATGCCCGAAACCCCGCCGAACGACGATCAGTTCGCGGACCTGTTCCGTCGCCTGCCGAGCGCTCCCGCCCGGCCGTCGACCGAAGGCGAGAGTCCTGCGCCGGAGAGCGCCCCGCCCGCCGCGTCTGCAGCCGCCGGCGGCAGTCGCCGCGCCGCCCGCAACGCGCAGCGCGCCGCCGAAGCCGCGGC
>JASCPG010000116.1 GCA_029960085.1 Microbacteriaceae bacterium PS02067
AGCAAACCCGTCTAGACATTTCCCAACGCGCAAAGTTGCCCAATGGGCAAAGTTGCTGTTACTCTCGCTGTATGACAACACCCGGCCTTCGAGACCAGAAACGTAAGCAGACTTCGCACGCACTTGCGCGCACGGCGTTTGAACTCACGCAGGAGCGTGGCCTCGATGGGTTCACCATCGACGACGTTGTCAAACAGGTCGGTGTTTCTAGACGCACATTCGCCAACTATTTCTCGTGTAAAGAAGAAGCTGTTGCTGCGCTCGCTCTTGAACAGTTAGAAGACGGCATTGCCACGCTGCCTGAGATGTCCGAGGGCACCCCGTTGCTGGAGTGGGTGCGCGCACTCGCGCTTCACCAACTTTCGGGCGGCATGCTTGACCTGTTGATCCAGCTGCGAGACCTGGCACGGAAAGATCCGGCTTTGCAGCCGTTCGTTGAGAACGTGCACGCAGAAATTCGTAGAACTGCGCAGGCTGTGGTCACAGCACAGGCTAAGAATTCTGCGGCGAAATTTGCGGCTCCGATCATAGTTGGAGCCGCCTACGGTGCACTGACTTCATTCATCGAGGCCGGGTCTTCGGATGCGGGAGCGCCACTTGATGAGTTCGTTGAGAAGGTGTTCTCAAAGCTCAAAGCCGGTCTCTAACCCCACCATTTTTCAACTCTTCGCACGTAGGGGCCCACCCTACGTTTACTCGGCATGCCAGAAAGGCTTTTGATGTCCATATTTCTGTACCGTTTAGCGCGGTTTTCCTACCGACGTCCGTGGGTGTTCATTCTCACCTGGCTGCTTATTG
>JASCPG010000117.1 GCA_029960085.1 Microbacteriaceae bacterium PS02067
GCGGGCGGCTGCAGGCACCGAGCCGGGCCACCGCGCGGCCGGCTCCGACGCGCCGGCGAGCCACGCCGCCTCTAGCGTGTGCGCCGCGTCGCGTCCAGCCCCCCGGCGCGCAGGGCCGCGCAGACGTAGCGTCGAGGACATGAGCACACCATCGAACGACACGACACTGCACGGCACACGGGTCGCGTTTCTCGCGACCGACGGATTCGAGGACTCCGAGCTCACCTCCCCGTGGCAGGCGGTGAGCGACGCCGGCGCCGCGGTGGTCATGGTCTCGCCGACGACCGGCTCGATCACCGGAAAGAACGGTCATGAGCAGTCCGTCGACCTGTCCGCTGACGAGGCCGACGCGTCCGACTTCGACGCGCTGGTCCTTCCCGGCGGGGTCGTCAACGCCGACGACCTGCGGACGGATGCCTCCTCCGTGGCCTTCGCGAGGGACTTCTTCGCGCAGCACAAGCCGGTGGGCGCGATCTGTCATGCGGCATGGACCCTGATCGAGGGAGATGTCGTACGCGACCGCTCCCTCACCAGCTACCCGAGTCTGAAGACTGACCTTCGCAATGCCGGCGCGGAGTGGGTCGATGAGGAGGTCGTCGTCGACGAGGGGTTCGTCACGAGCCGCACACCGGACGACCTCCCCGCGTTCAACGCGAAGGTCATCGAAGAGATCGCGGAGGGACGACACTCCGGTCAGACCGCCTGATCTGCACCCCGTACGGGCGCGTGGCCGCCGTCGGTGAGAGCCGACG
>JASCPG010000118.1 GCA_029960085.1 Microbacteriaceae bacterium PS02067
CAGCGGCTCTGGCGCGAGGAAGGCCTCCGTGTCCCCCAGCGGCGGCGGCGCAAACGCGTCGGATCCTCGACCGTCGACGCCCCGGCAGCGGTCGCACCGAATCTCGTGTGGGCGGTGGACTTCCAGTTCGATGCCGACGAGCAGGGCCGCCCGATCAAGATCTGCTCCATCGTCGACGAACACACCCGTGAGTGCATCGGAGGGCTTGTCGAGCGGTCGATCACCGCGGACCGACTCACTGCCCACCTCGAGGACCTCGTCGCCGTCCGCGGCGCGCCCGCGGTGCTCAGATCAGACAACGGCCCGGAGTTCATCAGCGACGCGATGGCCGACTGGGCCGGCACCCGCACCGGCCTGTCCTACATTCCGCCCGGCTCGCCCTGGCACAACGGGTACGTCGAGTCGTTCAACAGCAGGCTCCGCGACGAGTGCCTGAACATCAACAGCTTCTACTCGCTGCTGCACGCCCAGGTCGTGATCGGCGACTGGAAGACCGAGTACAACCATGACCGCCGGCACTCATCGCTCGGATACCTCGCACCGGTCGACTACGCTCGGCAATGCACCCATCAACTGGAAACCGACGACTCGCACAGCGACCGGACCGAATGAAGGGGGCGGCCCAC
>JASCPG010000119.1 GCA_029960085.1 Microbacteriaceae bacterium PS02067
CAGCGAGTCGAAACGGGCCTCACCCGACGCCGTTTCGACTCGGCCCTTCGGGCCTCGCTCAACGACCGGGACGGCGCATCCCCTCGGGTCGTTGAGCGAGCGCAGCGAGTCGAAACGTGCCGCGCCCGACACCGTTTCGACTCGGCCCTGCGGCCCTCGCTCAACGTCCGGGAGTGTGCACCCCCTTCAGGTCGTTGAGCGAGCGCAGCGAGTCGAAACGTGCCGCACCCGACACCGTTTCGACTCGGCCCTCCGGCCCTCGCTCAACGTCCGGAAGTGGCGCGCCCCCCCCCGGTCGTTGAGCGAGCGCAGCGAGTCGAAACGGGCCGCACCCGACACCGTTTCGACTCGGCCCTGCGGCCCTCGCTCAACGTCCGGGAGTGTGCACCCCCTTCGGGTCGTTGAGCGAGCGCAGCGAGTCGAAACGTGCCGCGCCCGACGGCGTTTCGACTCGGCCCTTCGGCCCTCGCTCAACGTCCGGAAGTGGCGCGCCCCCCCCGGTCGTTGAGCGAGCGCAGCGAGTCGAAACGTGCCTCACCCGACACCGTTTCGACTCGGCCCTTCGGGCCTCGCTCAACGAC
>JASCPG010000011.1 GCA_029960085.1 Microbacteriaceae bacterium PS02067
CCCCCCCCCGCCCCCCCCTTTTTACTGCGGGGGCGCCCGCCGTGGTGTGCCCCGCGGCGGGGGCGGGGCGGGGGCGGGCGGGGGCGCGTGCGAGAGCGGGGGATGCCTCAGGCGCGGGCGGCGAGCAGGTCGGCGTGCCAGCGCTCGGCCACGTCGGGGTGGGCGCGCAGGCGGGACTTGAGGGCGTTCTCGCCGTAGAGCGCGTGGATGGGGTTGGCGGGGTCCTGCGTGACGCCGCGGGCCTGGGCGGCGAGCTCGGCCGGCAGATCGATCAGCGGTAGCTTCGAGTCGAGCGCGGGATTGAAGAAGTACGGCACCGAGATGCGGTCGTCGGGGAAGCGCGGCGAGACCACGCGGTGATTCGTCGCGATGAGGTAGCCGCCGGTCGCGTACTCGAGCATCTCACCGATGTTCACCACGAACGCGCCGGGCACCGACGGGGCGTCCACCCAGACGCCGTCGCGCTGGACCTGCAGCCCGCCCTTGCCCGGCTCCACCCACAGCAGCGTCAGCACGCCGGAATCCTTGTGCGCGCCGACGCCCTGTCCGGGCTCGGGTTCGCGCGATCCCGGATAGCGGACGATCTTCAGCAGCGTCGAAGGCTCACCGAAGTGCTCGTCGAAGTACGTCTCGGGGGCGCCGAGGGTGAGAGCCCACGCGCGCAGGAGCTTCCGCGCGACGCCCGCGAGGTGCTCCTGCCACTCCGTCGCGACTGCGCGGAGTTCCGGCTGGGCCTCCGGCCACAGGTTCGGGCCGATCAGGCGGGCGAAGTCCGGGGCATCCGGATCATCGATCGTCGGACGCTCGGGGCCGATGTCGATCTGCTCCCGCCAGTCGATCTCGCCCTGCGTGCGCTCGCCGCCGACGCGCGTGTAGCCGCGGAACTGCGGGCTGTGGAGGTTCTCGATGGCGAGCTTGTCGGCCTCGGGCAGCTCGAAGAACTCCCGCGCCGTGCGGTGCAGCCGCGCCTCGAGCTCAGGGGTGACGCCCGTGCCCGTGAGGTAGAAGAACCCCACATCGTGGGTCGCCGCGCGCAGCGCGTCGCGGAAGGCCGCTGCGGCCTCCGCTCCCGCATCGAGCTGGGAGAGATCGAGGATCGGCAGGTTCAGATCGGACATACCGCGACGATAGGCGGATGCCTCGGCATCCGCCCCGACTGTTGCGCCGCATTACCGCGGCGGCCGTCGCGCGCTCCGGCGAGACCCCGACGGCGCGCCGAGACCCCGCTCGCACGCCGAGACCGCGGTTGTCAGCGGCGGTCTCGGCGTGCAGACCGGGTCTCGCGGCCGGCAGGCGAGGCGCGCGAGGCCGGGCGCGATGGGGCGGCGCGACCGCGGGAATAACCTGGAGAAGGATGCGTTGCATGAGATACATTCATTTGCATGTATTGGATGCCGAGGCATCCGGGAAGTCAGGATCATCGTGAGCGAGAACACCACCGCTACGCCGCAGCAGATGCAGTTCGGCATCATGACGGTCAGCGACATCACCCAGGACCCGATCTCGGGTCACACCCCGAGCGAGGCCGAGCGCATCCGCGCGTCGGTCGAGATCGCCAAGCACGCCGAAGAGGTCGGCCTCGACGTCTTCGCCCTCGGCGAGCACCACAACCCGCCGTTCTGGTCGTCGTCGCCCACGACGACGCTCGCGTTCATCGCGGCGCAGACCGAGCGCATCATCCTGTCGACGTCGACGACGCTCATCACGACGAACGACCCGGTGAAGATCGCCGAGGACTACGCCATGCTGCAGCACCTCTCCGGCGGGCGCATGGACCTCATGATGGGTCGCGGCAACACGGGCCCCGTCTACCCCTGGTTCGGCAAGGACATCCGCCAGGGCCTTCCGCTCGCGATCGAGAACTATGCCCTGCTGCACAAGCTGTGGCGTGAGGACGTCGTCGACTGGGAGGGCAAGTTCCGCACGCCCCTGCAGGGCTTCACGTCGACTCCGCGCCCGCTCGACGGCGTCGCGCCGTTCGTGTGGCACGGCTCGATCCGGACCCCCGAGATCGCCGAGCAGGCCGCCTATTACGGTGACGGCTTCTTCGCGAACAACATCTTCTGGCCCGCCGAGCACTACCAGCGCCTCATCGGCCTGTACCGCCAGCGCTGGGAGCACTACGGCCACGGCGCGCCGGAGACGGCGATCGTCGGCCTCGGCGGCCAGGCGTTCATGGCGAAGAACTCTCAGGATGCCGTGGCGCAGTTCCGCCCGTACTTCGACAACGCTCCCGTCTACGGCCACGGCCCGAGCCTCGAGGACTTCAGCGAGATGACGCCGCTCACGGTCGGTTCGCCGCAGCAGGTCATCGACCGCTACGCCGGGATGCGGGACCTGTTCGGCGACTACCAGCGCCAGCTGTTCCTCATGGACCACGCGGGCCTGCCGCTGAAGATGGTGCTCGAGCAGCTCGACTTCCTCGGCGGTGAGGTCGTGCCGGTCCTCCGCAAGGAGCTCGCCCAGAACCGCCCGGAGAACGTGCCGGATGCCCCGACGCACGCCGCCCTCGTGAAGGCGACCTACGGCGACGGCCCGTCGCGTCAGGCGACGCCCCGCGCCAACCGCGGCGACAACCTGTCCGGACCCTCGCCCTACCAGGACGCTCCGGCTCCGGCCGGTGCGGCCTTCGGCGTCGGCAGCCGTTGAGAGAGAAGGGACGAACGATCATGAACAGCACGGCACCCCGCCGCATCGCCGTCGTCTCCGCCGGCCTGTCGAACCCCTCCTCGACGCGCATGCTCGCCGATCGGCTCGCTGCGGCGACCGTCGCCCAGCTCGCCGAGCGGGAGACCCCGGCATCCGTCGACACGATCGAACTGCGCGACCTCGCGCACGACATCACCAACAACCTCCTGACCGGCTTCGCGCCGCCCGCGCTCGAGTCCGCGATCAACACCGTGGTCTCCGCCGACGCGCTCATCGTCGTGACGCCGATCTTCTCCACGAGCTACTCGGGTCTGTTCAAGTCGTTCATCGACGTGCTCGACCCGGATGCCCTCACCGGCATGCCCGTGCTGATCGGGGCGAACGCGGGCACCGCCCGCCACTCGCTCGCGATCGACTACGCGATCCGTCCGCTGTTCGCCTACCTGCACGCCGACGCCGTCTCGACGGGCGTGTTCGCGGCATCCAGCGACTGGGGGTCGTCCGCCGACCAGGTGGCGCCGCTCAGCAGCCGCGTCGAGCGGGGCGCCCGCGAACTCGCGGAGGCCGTGCTGCGGCGGGAGCCCGCCGCCGACGGCGACCCGTTCGACCCGGCGAACTACCTCGGTGAGGGCCGCTCGTTCGGTCACCTGCTGGGCGGGCTCGCGGGGGAGTAGTCCGCCCGCGCCAACGCATCCGCCGCTCGCACGAGGGCGAGGTGCGACAGCGCCTGCGGGGTGTTGCCGGCCTGGCATCCGGCGTCGGTGTCGTATTCCTCCGACAGCAGCCCCAGGTCGTTCGCGACCCCGCAGGCGCGGTCCATGAGGGCGTGCGCATCGGCGAGGCGCCCGGTCGCGGCGTACTGCTCCACGAGCCAGAAGGAGCAGGCGAGGAACGGGTTCTCACGCCCGGCCAGCCCGTCGACGCCCGACTCGGTGCGGTAACGCAGCACGAGGCCGTCGGGGAGCAGCGTGCGCTCGATCTCGGCGACGGTCGCGAGCATGCGCGGGTCGTCGGGGGTGCAGAAGCCGACCGTCGGCAGCAGCAGGAGCGACGCGTCGACGGCATCCGTGCCCTCGTGCTGCGTGAAGTGTCCCGCGGCGCCCACGCCCCGCGCATCGATCCGGGCGCGCACCCGGTCGCGGTGGCGCTCCCACGTCTCGACCGGCCCCGGCAGTCCGTGTTCGCGTACGGAACGGATGCCGCGGTCGAAGGCGGCCCAGACCATGGCGCGGGAATGCGTGAACAGTCGTGGTTCGCCGCGGATCTCCCAGATGCCGCGATCGGGCTCGTCGATGCGGCGCTCGGCTCGGCGCAGGAGCGCCCGCTCGAGCGGCCACGACAGCTCCGATTCGGGCACCCCCGACTCGCGTGCGGCGAACAGGGCCGTCATCACCTCGCCGGTGACATCGGCCTGGAACTGCTGCGCCGCGCCGTTCCCGACGCGGACGGGCGTCGCGCCGCCGTAGCCCGGGAGGGACGTCATCGTCCGCTCGGCGAGATCGCGCTCGCCCGTGACGCCGTAGACGATCTGCAGCTGGTCGGGGTCCCCGGCGATCGAGCGCAGCAGCCAGCGCCGCCAGTGCTCGACGACGTGTGCGAACCCGTGCGCCAGCAGCACCTCGATCGTGAGGGACGCGTCGCGCAGCCACACGTAGCGGTAGTCCCAGTTGCGCTCGCCGCCGAACTCCTCCGGCAGCGACGTCGTCGGTGCCGCGATGATCCCTCCCGTGTCGTGGTGCGTCAGCGCGCGAAGCGTGAGGAGGGAGCGGACGACCTCGTCCCGGTGCACCTCGTGCGTGCGGATGTGCGACGCCCACTCGCTCCACCACCGGCGGGTGTCGAGAAGGGCCGCGCCCACGTCGATCGGGTGCGGTGCGGGTCGGTGCGAGGGATGCCACGTCAGCGTGAGATCGCGCGTCTGACCGGCATCCACCGTGAACCGGCCGCGGTGCACGTGGTCCTCCGCCGTGAGCGCGGCGCCACGGAGGACGACGGCATCGGGCCCCGCGATCGCGACGAGTTCGGGCTCGGTCTCGGTGCCGGTCTGGCGCACCCACGGCACGGCGCGCGCGTAGTCGAAGCGCAGGCGCACCGACTGGGCGAACTCGACGGAGCCGGTCACCCCGACGACGCGGCGGACGAGGTCGACGCGCCGATCCAGGTCGTGCCGCCGGGTGTCGACGACGAGGCAGTCGTGCACCTCGGCGACGCCCGCCGCGGTCTCCCAGCGGGTGAGGAGCGTGAACGTGTCGCCGTCGTACCGGCGGGACGCCGTGGCACCCGGGTCTGAGGGGCGCAGGAGCCAGTGGCCCTGAGCCTCGCCGCCGAGGAGAGCTGCGAACACGGAGGGAGCGTCGAACCGCGGCAGACACAGCCAGTCGATCGAGCCGGACCGCGACACGAGCGCCGCCGTCCGGGAGTTGCTCAGCAGGGCGTAGTCGTCGATGGCATCCGGCACGCATCGATTGTGCCTCGAACCGGCGCCGGTTCCGGCAGCGGCGCGGATACGAGCGCGTGGTCAGGTCGCGCCGTCGCTCCGCTCCTGCTCCGACGCCACCGGGGGAGAAGCGGAGCGGCGGCGCACGCGCGCGATGACGACGTCGGCTCCGGCGCCGAGCGCGAGCGCGACCACGATCGAGACGACCACGGCCGCGGCCGTGCCACCCGGCACGAGGGTTGCGACGACGGCGCCGAGCACCGCCTGATAGGTCGCCCACGCGAGTGCGGCGCCGCCCGCGATCGGCAGGTAACGCGGCAGCGGCAGCCGGGACGAGCCTGCCACGAGGTTGACGGCGAGGCGCGCGAACGGGATGAACCGCGCCGTGAACATGACGGATGCCCCGCGGCGATGAAGCGCCGTCCCGGCCCACGCGAAGGCGGCCTGCACGCGCTCCGCGCGCATCCACCGCCATCGCCGGATGCCGACGGCGCGCCCCACCGCGTAGCAGGCCACATCTCCCGCGAGGGCGGCCGCCGCCGCGACGAGGATCACGAGGACGAGCGGAGGGGTTCCCTCGGACACCGCGAGGGCGCCGAACGTCGTCACGGCCGCTTCACCCGGGAGGACGACGAGGAACGCGTCGCCGACGACGAGCGCCGTCATCGCCGGCAGCGCCCACGGGCTCGCCGCGAGGGCCGCCAGCCACTCCTCGACCATCCCTCGGATGTACCAGGCCGCGGTGAACGGCTCCCGAACGGATCGCGCCAGGATGACGCGCCGGTGACGCGCGGGGGAGCGCTCACCGAAGACTTGACGCTCAGGGCCGTTCGCGTCCGACCGGGGCGCGCAGCGGCGGGAATCTGTACGCATGAGAGTCGCGATCGTCACCGAGTCGTTCCTTCCTCACATGAACGGGGTCACCGGCTCCGTCCTCCAGTCCGTGCGCCATCTCACCGCGCTCGGCCACGAGACCCTCGTCATCGCACCGGGGGCGCGTCGGACCCCCGCCGATGGCGCCACCTTCCTCCCGTCGATGCCCCTGCCGGGCTACCCGCAGGTGCGGGTCGCGCTCGCGCGGGCGGGCCGGGTCACGGGCATCCTGCGCGACTTCGCTCCCGACGTCGTCCATCTCGCGTCGCCGTTCCTCCTCGGATGGCGCGGGCTCACGGCCGCCGAGAGCCTGGGCGTGCCGACCGTCGCCGTGTACCAGACCGACGTCATCGCCTACATGCGCCGCTACGGGGTGCCGCGTGCGGCGCGCCTCACCGCGGCGCACGTCGCGCGCCTCCACCGTCGCGCGACCGTGACCCTCGCCCCCTCGTCGACGGCGCGGGAGCAGTTGACCGCCCTCGGCGTCGAGCGCGTGCACATGTGGGGTCGCGGTGTCGACACCGAGCGGTTCCACCCGGGCCGGCGCAGCGACGCGTGGCGTGACTGGATCGCCCCCGGCAAGGTCATCGTCGGCTACGTCGGTCGGCTCGCGCCCGAGAAGCAGGTCGAGGATCTCGCCGCGCTGTCGGACATCCCCGGCATCCAGGTCGTCATCGTCGGCGACGGCCCGTCACGTGCGCAGCTCGAGCGGCGGATGCCAGACGCGTCGTTCCTCGGGCATCTCGGTGGGGCCGAGCTCGCCCAGGCGATGGCGTGCTTCGACGTGTTCGTCCACCCCGGCGAGAGCGAGACGTTCGGGCAGACGCTGCAGGAGGCGCACGCGAGCGGTGTGCCCGTCGTCGCGACCGGCGTCGGCGGCCCGGTCGACCTCGTGCGCTCCAGCGTCGACGGCTGGCTGTACCGGCCGGGCGATCTCGACGACCTGCGGGGGCGCGTCGTCGACCTCGCGGGCGACGAGACCAAGCGCCGCGCCTTCGGTGCCGCGGCCCGCGCGCGTGTCGAGGAGCGCACGTGGCCGGCGCTCGTGAGCCGCCTCGCGGAGCACTACGACGAGGCCCGCCGCGTCCACGCCGCCCCGGCCGAGACGGCAGCGGATGCCGCCCCGACCCGCACCGACGCCGACTCGGCTCCCGCCGGCGCGGCGACGATCGATGTCTCGGTGCCCGCGCCCCGTCCGTGGCGGCGTTTCGTCGCGCTCGGCGACTCGATCACCGAGGGACTGTGCGACACCTCCCGGATGCCCGAGGGCCAGTACCGCGGGTGGGCCGACCGCCTCGCGATGCTGCTCGCGCAGCGCTCGCGCGAACCGCTCCAGTACGCGAACCTCGCGGTGCGCAGCCGCCGTGTCGAGAACGTCGCCGAGGAGCAGGTCACTCTGGCGCTCGAGCTCCGCCCCGACCTCGTGTCGATCCTCATCGGCGCGAACGACCTGATGCTGCACCGGCCCGACCCGGTCGCGCTCGGTGCGCGCATCGAGGACGTCGTCGCACGGCTGCGCGCGCAGGGCGCCGACGTGCTGCTCGTCACCCCGTTCCTGCCGCAGCGCCGCCTCGCGGCCGTGTTCACGCGGCGGTTCGCGGCGTACGCCGACGAGCTGCGGCGCATCGCCGGCATCCACGGCGCGCGGCTCGTCGACATCGGCGCCGGCGACCCCATCGGGCAGCCGGAGCACTGGGCGCACGACCGGGTCCACCTGACCTCGGGCGGCCATCGCCTCCTCGCCTACCGCGCGGCGGAAGCCCTCGGCATCCCCGACGCGGAAGCCGTCGGGGCGCTCGAGGCGGCCCTGCACGCCGACGAGGACCGCCCCGTCTCGGGCCTGTGGATCACGCGCGACGCGCTGCCGTGGGCGTGGCGGCGCCTGCGCGGCCGGACGGCGGGCGACGGACTGACCGCGAAGCACGACGCGTACGTCGAGATCCCCGCGGGGGGATCGGCGACCTCGCGCCAGGGGGCGCGCTGAGGTGCGCTCAGTGCGGCGCTCAGCCGCTCTTGCGGCGGAACTCCCGCTTGGTCACCGCGCCGTGCGTGCCGTGGACCGACGAATCTCCGTCGAGGTGCGCCTCACCCTTGCGGTGCTGTGCGTTCTTCTTGTCGAGCGCCTCTTTGAACTTGCGCTTCATCTCATCGGATGCGGTCGTGTCGTCGGTGCTCATACCGTCCACCCTACGCACGTCGGCGGGCTGCTGGTAGGGTTGTGAGGGCTGTCGTGGAGCTTCCGCGGCCGCCGGAGCAGGCCGGCACGAAGCTGGTCCCCTGTGGTGGGTTCCCGTCCCGAACGGTGGCTTTCTACTGGTGGCCAGCGTGGGGGCCCGATGCGAGTCATCGCGCGCCCGGAATGCCTCTCCCTGCTCCTTCGCACGATCTCGCGCGCGAAACGCGCGTGCGAGTCTAAACAAAGAAGGAGAGACCTCTTGGAAGGTCCTGAAATCACTGCCGCCGAGGCCGTTCTCGACAACGGCCGCTTCGGCACCCGTACGATCCGCTTCGAGACCGGACGCCTCGCCCAGCAGGCGCAGGGTGCGGTCGCCGCCTATCTCGACGAGGAGACGATGCTCCTGTCGGCCACGAGCGCCGGCAAGCACCCCCGCGAGGGTTTCGACTTCTTCCCGCTGACCGTCGACGTCGAAGAGCGTTCGTACGCGGCGGGCAAGATCCCCGGTTCGTTCTTCCGTCGTGAGGGTCGCCCCTCGACCGAGGCGATCCTCGTCTGCCGTCTCATCGACCGTCCGCTGCGCCCGTCGTTCGTCGATGGCCTCCGCAACGAGGTCCAGATCGTCGTGACCGTGCTTTCGATCGCGCCGGGCGAGTTCTACGACGCGCTCGCGATCAACGCGGCATCCCTGTCGACGCAGATCTCCGGTCTGCCGTTCTCCGGCCCCATCGCGGGTGTGCGCCTGGCGCTCATCCCGGGTCACGGCGAGCACGCCGACCAGTGGGTCGCGTTCCCGACCGCCGCGCAGGTCGAGGAGGCCGTCTTCGACCTCATGGTCGCCGGTCGTGTCCTCGAAGACGGCGACGTCGCGATCATGATGGTCGAGGCCGAGGCCACCGAGAACAGCTGGAACCTCATCAAGGGCGGCGCCACGAAGCCGTCCGAAGAGGTCGTCGCGCAGGGCCTCGAGGCATCCAAGCCCTTCATCAAGGAGCTCGTCGCGGCGCAGAACGTCGTGGCGAACACCGCCGCGAAGGAGATCCAGCCGTACCCGGTCTTCCCCGCGTACGCGAAGGAGACCTACGACTTCGTCGCCGGTCGCGCCTACGACCGCCTCGTGCCCGTGTACCAGATCGCCGACAAGCTCGAGCGCCAGAACGCCGACGACGCCGTCAAGGACGACGTCAAGGCGCAGCTGACCGCCGCCGTCGAGGCGGGCGAGCTCCCCGCGAGCGCCCTCGCCGAGTTCGGCGCGGCCTACAAGTCGGTCACGAAGGTCATCGTGCGCGGACGCATCCTCAGCGAGGGTGTCCGCATCGACGGCCGGGGGCTCGCCGACATCCGTCCGCTGGATGCCGAGGTGCAGGTCATCCCGCGCGTGCACGGCTCGGCGATCTTCCAGCGCGGCGAGACCCAGATCCTGGGTGTCACGACGCTCAACATGCTCAAGATGGAGCAGCAGATCGACTCGCTGTCGCCCACGACGAGCAAGCGCTACATGCACCACTACAACTTCCCGCCCTACTCGACCGGTGAGACCGGCCGCGTCGGGTCGCCGAAGCGTCGCGAGATCGGGCACGGCTTCCTCGCCGAGCGCGCGCTCGTGCCGGTGCTGCCGAGCCGCGAGGAGTTCCCCTACGCGATCCGTCAGGTCTCCGAGGCTCTCGGCTCCAACGGCTCGACGTCGATGGGCTCCGTGTGCGCGTCGACCCTGTCGCTGCTGAACGCGGGTGTGCCGCTGCGCGCCCCCGTCGCCGGCATCGCGATGGGCCTCGTCTCCGACCAGGTCGACGGCCAGACGCGCTACGCCGCGCTGACCGACATCCTCGGCGCCGAGGACGCCCTCGGCGACATGGACTTCAAGGTCGCCGGCACGAGCGAGTTCATCACCGCGATCCAGCTCGACACGAAGCTCGACGGCATCCCGTCGTCGGTGCTCGCCGCCGCGCTGACGCAGGCGAAGGAAGCGCGCACCACGATCCTCGGTGTCCTGAACGCTGCGATCGACGGCCCCGACGAGATGGCGCCGACGGCTCCGCGCGTCATCAGCGTGCAGATCCCCGTCGACAAGATCGGCGAGCTGATCGGCCCGAAGGGCAAGACGATCAACGCGATCCAGGACGAGACCGGCGCGCAGATCTCCATCGAGGAGGACGGCACCGTCTACATCGGCGCGACCGACGGCCCCTCGGCCGAGGCTGCCCGCGCGCAGGTCAACGCGATCGCGAACCCGACGAACCCGGAGGTCGGCGAGCAGTTCCTCGGAACCGTCGTCAAGATCGCCACGTTCGGCGCGTTCGTCTCGCTCCTGCCCGGCAAGGACGGCCTGCTGCACGTCAGCGAGGTCCGCAAGCTCGCCGGCGGCAAGCGTGTCGAGAACGTCGAGGACGTGCTCGGTGTCGGTCAGAAGCTCCTCGTGCGCATCACGAAGATCGACGACCGTGGCAAGCTGTCGCTCGAGCCCGTGCTCGAAGAGCCCGCCGACCAGGAGGGCTCGGCCGCGGCCAGCGAAGGCCCCGGGGACGCTCCCGCAGAGGGCTGACCCACCCGGTTTCTTTGGTCCCGCGAAGGGCTGAAGAGCGAAGACCACGGATGCCCGCCTCCTCCCGACTCGGAGGGGCGGGCATCCGTTCTTTCGTCTCTGTCCCCCGAATGGGGGACAGAATTGCCTCCCCATCAGGCATCGAGATCAAAGCGTTATCGAATGTTCGCCGATCGTTCGGGTCGGTGGCCGGTTCGCTCCCGGTGCTGGCCTAGCCTCGGTACTACGCATCGGGGGATGCGTGCGACACGCACAGACCTTGACGGTGCGTGAGGGGGTGAAGAGATGGGCTTCTTCGGAGTAGGCGCCACGCCCGCCTCGACGCGCGTGGACGGTGAGGCGAACGTCACCGTGACCACGGATGCCTCCGCACCGGAACACCCCTCCTCGCCGATCCCCGTGCAGGGCAAACCCGTCGGCGCGGGACTTCGCGTTCCGCTCGGCGAGACCGGCCTGAAGATCTTCCCGCTGTTCCTCGGCGGCGCCGAGTTCGGCTGGCACGTCGACCTCGCCAAGGCGCACCGGATCCTCGACGCGTACGTCGAGCGCGGCGGCAATGCGGTCAAGACTTCCGACGGCTACGCGGCCGGCCGCAGCGAGCACATCATCGGCGAGTGGATGGCACGGCGTGCGATCCGCGACGAGATCGTGCTCGGCGTACGCATCGGCCGGCACCCCGACCACCCGGGTCTCGGCTCGGTGAACCTCATCCGGTCGGTGGAGGCGTCGCTCGGGCGGCTCAAGACGGACCATCTCGACGTGCTGTACTTGGATGCAGGGGCCGATTCGCAGTCGTCCCTCGAAGACACCCTCGCGACGGCCGAGTGGCTCGTCGAATCGGGAAAGGTGCGCTCGCTCGGCTCGATCGGGCACTCGGCGGCGCAGCTCGTCGAGGCGCGCATCCTGGCATCCGCCGGTTACCCGCGCCTCACGGTGCTCGAAGTCCCCTACAACGTGCTGCGCCAGAACGAGTTCGACTCGGACCTGCGCCTCGTCGCCGGGGCGCAGGGCATCGCCGTGACCCCGTCGCAGGCACTCGAACACGGGTACCTGTCGGGCGTGCACCGCTCGCGCGCGAAGGTGGGTTCATCGGTGCGCGGCTCGCAGATCGCCGCCGCCATGAACCGCCGCGGAGCCCGGACGCTGCGCGCCCTCGACCGGATCGGTGCGGAGCTGTCGATCCCGACTGGCGCCGTCGCGATCGCATGGCTCCTCGCGCAGCGCATCGTCGTCGCACCCATCGTGAACGTCTACGCCGTCGAACACGTCGACGAGCTCGTCCAGGGCGTCGGTGCGAAGCTCAGCCGCGCGCAGCTCGCGGAGATCGCCAAGGCCGCGCAGTAGCGAACCCGTGCGGGTGTCGCACGCCTGACGTAGGGTGGAGATACACCCCCGGCGAGACGAGTTCACCCGTGACGCATTACCTGTACCTTGTGCGTCACGGCGAGCATCTCGACGCGGAGCATGGGCTCGAAGACGGGCCGCTGTCACCGAGAGGTCGGCGCCAGGCGGAGCTTCTGGCCGACCGACTGTCGGGCGTTCCGCTCGACGCGGTCTGGCATTCCCCGCTCGAACGGGCGGCAGAGACGGCGCGAGCCGTCGCCGAACGGCTGCCGGCGGTCACCCCCGAGCCGTCCTCGCTGCTGTTCGACTGCATCCCGACCGGTCCGACCCCCGACATGCCCGCCGTCTACGAGCCGTTCTTCGGCTCCTACACCGAGGCGGACATCGACGCGGGGGCGGCGCAGATGGCCGATGCCGTGTCGGAGTTCCTCGTGCGCAAGACGGACGCCCACGAACTGCTCATCACCCACAACTTCGTCATCGCCTGGTTCGTGCGCGAAGTGCTGGATGCCCCGCAGTGGCGCTGGATGACGATCAATCAGGCGAACTGCGGCCTCACCGTGCTCGCACAGCGCCCCGGGCGCCCGTGGACGCTCGTGTCGCACAACGACCTCGCGCACCTGCCGATGGAACTGCGAACGGGGCTCCCCGAGATCCCTCCGGTCTGAGCGCGGCTCACGCCTCGTCGGATGCCTCGCGGGGGAGCGGCTCCTTCGGAAGCTTCCGCACCTTCGCGCGGCGCTTGCGCCGCTGCGGGATCATGGAGCGCATCTCTTCGAGCTTGCCGAAGCACAGCAGCCGGTCCTGGGCTTCGAGCACGACTCCCTTGCGCGGGTTCGGGATGACCTGCGCACCGCGGTGGAGCGTCAGCACGGTGATGTCGCGCTCCCATAGCCCGGACTCGCCGAGCGTCTTGCCGACGAGTTCCGCCGCCGCGTGGACGGCGAGTTCGGCGACGCCGTAGCCGGTCGAGACGGTGAGGCGCTGGCGCACGTCGATCTCGGGGAAGGCGACCTGGTTGGCGATGTAGTCGATCATCGCGCCGGCGATGTCGAGGTTCGTCGCTGTCTCGATGCCCTGAAGGCCCGGCGACGAGTTCACCTCCATCACGAGCGGGCCGTCGTCGCCCATGAGCATGTCGACCCCGGCGATCTTGAGGCCCATGATCTGCGCCGAGCGGACGGCCGCCTCCTGGTACGCGGGCGACAGGTCCACGGCCTCGACCGTGCCACCGCGGTGCACGTTGGAGCGGAACTCGTCTCCCGTCGCGGTGCGGCGCATCGCCGCGACGACCCGGTCGCCCACGACGAGGGCGCGGATGTCGCGGCCGCGACTTTCGGCGACGAACCGCTGGATGAGGACGTTCTGCCGCGTGGAGTGCAGGGTCTCGATGATCGCTTCGGCGACCTTCACCTCGGGCGCGAGGATCACGCCGATGCCCTGCGTGCCCTCGAGGAGCTTGATCACGACGGGTGCGCCGCCGACCCGCGCGATCGCGGGGCGCACGTCGATGCGGTTGCGGACGAACGCCGTCGCGGGCATCTCGATGCCGTGCCGCGAGAGGATCTGCGTCGCCCGGAGCTTGTCGCGCGCGTTCGAGATGCCGTTGGCCGTATTCGGCGTGTAGACATCCATCTGCTCGAACTGGCGCACGACGGCGGTGCCGAAGTAGGTGATCGAGTTGCCGATCCGCGGGACGATCGCGTCGTAGTCGGACAGGGGCCGACCGCGGTAGGTGAGGTCGGGCTCGTCGCCGGACAGGTCGATCGCGAAGCGAAGGGTGTCGAGCACGCGCACCTCATGGCCGCGCTGCTGCGCGGCGGTCTTGAGTCGCTGGGTGGAGTACGCGCGAGGGGCGCGCGAGAGAATGGCGATTTTCATGCGTGTGCTTCTGGGAGGATCGGAGCGTGAAACAACCCGCCCAGTCAAACACAGTCGTCGGGTGGCGAGAATGGGTTTCGCTGCCGGATGCCGGTCTCGACTGGATCAAAGCGAAACTCGACACCGGCGCGCAGACCTCGGCGCTGCATGTCATCCACATCGAGGAGTTCGAGCGCGACGGGCATCCGTGGGTGCGCGGGCTCGTCAGGCCGTGGCAGCACTCGTGGGCCGACGAGGTCGCGATGGAGTGGCCCGTGCGCGATGTGCGCCGGGTGCGCAGCTCGTCCGGGCATGCGCAGCGGCGCTACGTCGTGCTGCAGACGATTCGTCTCGCGGGGCGCGAGGTCACGGTCGAGCTGACCCTGACCAACCGCGACAAGATGGGGTTCCGCATGCTCATCGGACGTGAGGCCCTCCGCCACGGCTTCCTCGTCGACTCCCACGCGTCCTTCCTCGGCGGGCGCGCCCCTAAGGCGATCCGTCGCCGCAACAACGGTGTCGCCTCCGAGCCGGACTGACCGGCCCGGCGCGCCCCGCGGTGCTCAGCGGAGGGTCTTGCCGTACCAGCGCGTCGCGTTGGGGTTGTCGTTGTAGGGCTCGATCGGGCTGAAGCCGCTCCGGGCATACAGGGCACCGGCCGCCTCGAGCGTGTGGTGGGTGTCGAGGACGAGGTCGGCCGCGCCCCACTGCCTGGCCCGGCTCTCGAGGTCTTCGAGCAGCAGGCGCCCCCAGCCGCGCCCGCGCGTCGACGGGTCGACGTACAGGTGCTTCACCTCGTAGCGAGGCCCCCGCTCGCCGGCGTCGATGCGGCGGATGCCTCCGCAGCCGACATCGTTCCCGTCATCGTCGACCACCATGAGGAAGACGCCCGCCGGGGGAGTGAACACCGAGGCATCCGGAAACACCGGGCGGTACGTCTGACCGGTCGGGAAGGCCTCGCCGCGCATCTGGAAGTACGCCGCCAGCATCGTCCGTGCGCGCGGGTCGGCGGCGGAGACGGGTTCCAGCAACACCATGCACCTAGGCTAGAGGCATGACGACGAGAGTGGCCCTCGTGGGCGGCACCGGCAAGCTCGGCAGCATCATCCATGCCGTCATCGATGCCGAGCCGGACTTCGAGGTCGTCGCCGTCCTGGGGTCGCAGAGCGACCTCGCCGAGATGGACGGCGCGGACCTCGTCGTGGATGCCTCCGTCCCCGGCATCTCGATCGACGTCGTCCGCGCAGCGATCGAGCGCGGACTGAACGTCCTCGTCGGCACGTCGGGATGGTCCGCCGAGCGGATCGCACTCATCCGGCCGCTCGTCGAGGCCGCCGAGACCGGCGCCGTGTTCATCCCCAACTTCTCGCTCGGCTCGGTCATCGGATCCGCACTCGCCGCCGCCGCCGCACCGCACTTCCCGTCGATCGAGATCGTCGAGACCCACCGCGAGACCAAGGTCGACTCGCCGAGCGGCACCGCCGTGCGCACCGCGGAACTCATCGCCGCGGCCCGTGACGAGATCGGCCCCGTCGAGGCTCCGCACGTCGACCAGCGCGCCCGCGGCCAGCAGATCGCCAGCATCCCGGTCCATTCGCTCCGGCGCCCGGGAGTCATCGCGCGGCAGGAGACGATCCTCGCGGGGCCGGGCGAGTCGCTCACGATCGTGCACGACACGATCGATCCCGCGCTCGCGTACGCACCCGGCATCCGGGTGGCGCTCGCCGCGGCCCGTGATGCGCGGGGCGTGACGGTCGGCCTCGACGCGCTCATCGACCTGGGCCTGCGGCCGCGAACGCCGCCCCGCACCCGCACCCCGATCGACGAAGGCGGCGTGCCGGGCCAGGTCGCACGCGCGACCGGCGCATGAACGCACGCATCGGCGTCGCCTTCATGGCGGTGCTGCTGGCGGTGTACATCGCCCTCGTCGCGCAGCGCGCCTGGCTGCTGCTCGTTTCGGGTGAACCCATCGGCATCGCGATGGGCGTCGCGCTCATCGTGCTGCCCGTCATCGCGGTGTGGGCTCTGTGGCGCGAACTGGCGTTCGGATTCGGCGCGCAGCGCCTCGGGCGGTTGCTCGAGGACGAACATGATCTGCCACCCGAAGAGATGGACGTCCGCCCCAGCGGACGCCCCGATCGCGCGCAGGCGGATGCCCTGTTCCCCGCCTATCGCGAGGCCGTCGAGAGCGACCCCGAGAACTGGCGCGTCTGGTTCCGCCTCGGGCTCGCCTACGACGGCGCAGGCGACCGCTCCCGCGCACGCGCCGCGATTCGCACGGCGATCCGCCTGGAGAAGGCGCAGCCGCGACCCTGACCCGCGTCAGCGCGCGGGCACGGCCGCCGCAACGGCATCCTCGACCGTCGCGTGCGTGAACGTGAAACCGGATGCCTCCAGGCGTGCCGGGACCACGTGCATGTCGCTCGTGAGCAGCGCCTCGGTGGCATCCGCGCCGAGCGCAGCGGTGACGCCCCACACGGGTGCACGGAGGATATACGGGCGGTTCATCCGGCGGGCGAGGGCGAAGCCGAGATCGTTCGCGGTGGCCCGTGTGGGTCCGCTGAGGTTCACGGGGCCCTCGAGGTCGCCGTCGATCACGTGCCGGATCGCGCGGACCTCGTCGGTCAGGGAGATCCACGGCCACGCCTGTGTACCGCGACCGATCGGGCCGGACAGCCCCATCCGGGTGAGGAGCATGAGGGGCTTCAGCACCCCTTCGGCGTGGACGACGGGGGCGGTGCGCAGGGTCGCGACGCGGGCATGGGTGTCGGCGGCGTGAGCCGCGGCCTCCCACTCGCCGCACAGGTCGGCGAGGAAGGTGTCGCCGCGCGCGGCATCCTCCGTCAGCGGTCGGCCCGGTGCGGACGGGTAGTACCCGACTGCTGAGCCGGATACGAACGCCGGAGCGTCGGTGCCGAGGGCGCGCACGGCCGCGGTGATCGCCTGCGTCGGCGCGAGCCGCGACCACACGAGGTCGTGCTTGTAGCGGCGCGTCCACGGGAACCGTCCGATGCTCGCGCCGTTCAAGCCCACGACGGCGCGCGCCCCCTCGAGGACTCGCGGGTCGAGCCGGGAGCGTTGCGGATCCCACGACACCTCGTCGGGGGCGGAGGCCTCGCGGCGGACGAGCCGGGTGACGGCGACGCCGTCGGCACGCAGGGACTCCACGAGCGCACCGCCGATGAGGCCCGATGAGCCGGCGATGACGACGCGCACGGGAGTATCAGGCAAGCGAGGCCTCGAGGGTGATCTCGATTCCCGCGAGAGCCGCCGACACGGGGCATCCGGCCTTCGCCTCACCGGCGATGCGGTCGAAGTCCTCCGCCGAGATGCCGGGGACGACGGCGCTGACGTTGAGGTGCGAACCGGTGATGCCGGTTCCGGGGATGAACGTGACGGATGCCGTCGTCTCGACGCTCTGCGGCGGCGTCCCGTTCTGCGAGAGGGCGTGTGAGAGCGCCATCGTGAAGCACGACGAATGCGCCGCGGCGAGCAGCTCTTCGGGCGTCGTCACGGAGGTCGAGCCCTCGCTGCGGGCCTTCCAGTTGACGGCGAAGGGCCCCTGGTTGGAGCTTTCGAAGGCGATCTCGCCGGCGCCGTCGACGAGGCTCCCCTTCCAGCTGGTGCTGGCTTCGCTGGTCACGCTCATGATGTCTCCTCCTGGATGGCCGTGCGGCGCAGTCACGCCTGGCACGAGCCTAGACGCCCGGCTCCGCCCAGGGGAGGGGGTCACACGGCGGCCGGGCGGCCGACGAGGCCCGCGCGCTGCAGCAGCAGGTACAGCTGGCATCCGAGGCACAGGCCGAACACCGCGTTGAGGAACGCAGCGGCGAACGCCATGGCCGTCGCGATCGGGAGTGCCCATGGCAGCCCCAGGAGGTGCAGCACGAGGCCGATCGACGTGACTGCGAGCCCGACGCCCTGCGCGAATCGCGGCGGGCGAGGATCTTCGAGGTCGGTCGGCGGCGCCAACCGCGGAGCGACGGCCCTGCGGTAGAGCGCACCCCACGGTGCCGTGCGCGGCGAGAGCACGCTCCACAGGAACAGCAGCGTGATGACCAGCGTCACGAGGAACGCCGGATCCGACGCCCGCTGAGCGACGCTCAGCTGCGGAAGGAGCCAGGAGTCGGCGACGAACGCGAAACTCGAATCGTTCAGCGGCTGGTACGCGAACCATCCGAGTGTCGCGGCCCGTGCCGTCGAGGGACCGACGAGCGCGAGGAACGTGGCGATGAGGAGAAGGACGGCGGTGATGGATGCCGCGAAGCGCGGCCCGCGGGGATCTATGCCTTTCGGCGCATGCGATTCAGACACCGCCGGCCCCGGCCGTGACGCGGGCGAGTTCGAGCTCCACGGCGGAACGGCTCGGCGTGCCGCCGAAACGGGTCTGGACGACGCCGTCGCGATCGAGTATCAGCGTCGTCGGGGTCTGCAGCACATGGAAGTGCTTCGCGATGTCGGGTCGGTGGGTCAGATCGACGTCGAGGTGCATGACACCGTCGCGATCGCCCGCGATCGAGCCGAGCGTGCGGTGCACTCCCGGGCAGCGTCCGCACATCTCGGTGCTGAACTGCAACAGCGTGGCGTTCTCGCCGAGGGACTCGGCGCCGAGGCGCTGCGGGTCGACGACCTCGGTCGGGTTGAGACGGCGCGGCCGGTTCTGCTGCCAACGGAGCGCAAGTCCCACGCCCACGGTCACCGCGAGGAGCGCGGCGAGCACCAGAGCGCCAGCGAAGAGATTCACAGTCGACCATGCTAACCCTTGCCCTGCCGTGTGCGGGTGGGCAGGCCACGGGGCGTCACAATCCGGTGAGGGTCGTTTCCGGCGCCGTGCGTGCTGGGGCCCGGGCGGCGTCCCTTCGAGCCTGCGTGCCGAGGCCTGGGTGACGGCCGGTGCTGCCTCGCGAGTGTGATGGCGCCGGCCCCGACGTCGGAGGGTGCGGGTAATCTGTGAGGCGTGAGCGAGGCATCCATTCCCACCCCTTATGAAGACCTCCTCCGTGAGGTGCTCGCCGACGGCGTCCACAAGGACGATCGCACGGGCACCGGCACGACGAGCGTCTTCGGACGGCAGATCCGTTTCGACCTGTCGCAGGGGTTCCCGCTCATCACGACGAAGCGCGTGCACCTCAAATCGATCGTGTACGAACTGCTGTGGTTCCTGCGCGGCGAATCGAACGTCGCGTGGCTGCAGGAGAACGGCGTCACCATCTGGGACGAGTGGGCGGACGAGCGTGGCGAACTGGGGCCTGTCTACGGCGTGCAGTGGCGCTCGTGGCCGACGCCGTCGGGGGAGAGCATCGACCAGATTTCGCAGGTGATCGAGCAGATCCGCACGAACCCCGACTCGCGCCGCCTCATCGTGTCGGCGTGGAACCCGGCGGACATCCCCGACATGGCCCTCGCGCCCTGCCACGCGCTGTTCCAGTTCTATGTCGCCGACGGCAAGCTGTCGTGCCAGCTGTATCAGCGCTCCGCCGACATGTTCCTCGGGGTTCCCTTCAACATCGCCTCCTACGCGCTGCTGACGATGATGATCGCGCAGCAGACCGGTCTCGAGCCGGGTGACTTCGTGTGGACGGGCGGCGACTGCCACGTCTACGACAACCACGTCGACCAGGTGCGCGAGCAGCTCTCGCGTGACGCCTACCCATACCCGACGCTCTCGTTCGCGCGGAAGCCCGCGTCGATCTTCGACTACACGTACGACGACATCGTCGTCTCCGACTACCAGCACCACCCCGCGATCCGCGCCGCCGTGGCGGTCTGACGGCGATGCGGCTGGGACTCGTGTGGGCCGAGGCGCGCGGGCGCGTCATCGGCCGCGACGGGAGCATGCCCTGGAGCGTCCCCGAGGACCTCGCTCACTTCCGCGAGGTCACGCTCGGCGCGCCCGTGATCATGGGGCGACGCACCTGGGAGTCTTTCCCCGAGCGGTTCCGGCCGCTGCCGGGCAGACGCAACATCGTCGTGACCGGATCGGACTCGTGGCAGGCAGACGGCGCCGAGCGGGCGGGATCACTGGATGCCGCGCTCGACCTGGTCAGGGAGGTCCCGGCCGCGTGGGTGATCGGTGGCGCGAGGCTGTTCGCAGAGGCGATCGGGCGTGCCGACGTCCTCGAGGTCACGGAGCTCGACCTGGAGGTCGACGGCGACACATTCGCGCCGGAGCGGCCCGGCTGGAACGTCGCCCGCATCGAACCTCAGGAGGGCTGGTCGGTGTCGCGCACGGGCGTGCCCTACCGGTTCCTGACGCTCATCAGAGGCTGACCGCTCCGGTCGGAGTGCCGGCGGGCGCGCCGATCGGCTCGAGCTCGACGAGGTAGCCGGTCAGGTGCTCGACGGGATCGAGCGACTCGTCTTCGGCATCCGTCATGGCATCCGAGGTCTGCGTCGGAGGCACGTCCTCGTCTTGTCCTCTGAAGGGCGCCCTGTCGATGGGTTCGGTGCGGACGGCGCCGAGCACGGGTTCATCGACGAGCGTGTAGGGCTTCGGCTGCGCCGACAGCGGTGAGTACGCGAACCAGCCGAATCCGCCCTCACCAGACCCGTCTTCGCCGAGTCCGTCGCCACCCGCGGCGGCCGCGACCGCCTCCTCCCAGCGCGCCTGGTTCTCGGCGATCTGCTTCGGCGTCCACGGCTCGCGCCGCCTCGTGTACTGCAGACGGATCGCGGCGATCGCCCGGACCGTGCCACGGATCGTCTCGGTCGGTTCGTCGTCGGGTCCCGTCGCGTGGTGCGACTCCTCCCAGTCGACGCCCTCTCCGAGCGGGCCGTAGTTCTCGCCCAGCCACGCGCTCGGCGGCCGGACGGAGAACTCCACCTCGTCGCCGACGTCGAACGGGTCGCCGCAGCAGGCCCACTCCCACTCGGACAGGTGCACACGCATCAGGCGATCCCGTGCCGCGTCAGCGGAAGCGGCCGAGGCGGATGCCGGCGAGCGCGAGGGCCGCGATGGTCTCCCCGTCGGTGATGGTCTCGTCGGCGATCATGGCGAGGGCATCGGCGAACGGCACCCACCGGACCTCGGCGATGCCCTCCTCGGCGCGGGTGTCCGCGGCATCCGTCACGGTCCGCACACCGCGTGCGAGGAACACGTACTCGGGTGCGTCGGCGATGCCGTTGAGGGCGTTCATGCGGCCGAGGGGCAGCCACTCGGAGGCCTCGAGCCCGGTCTCCTCGCGCAGTTCGCGTTGCGCCGCGAGGAGTGGGTCCTCGCCGTCGGAGCCGCCCGCAGGGACCTCCCAGCTGTGCCCCACGGTGTAGCGGTCGACCGCCACGAGCGGCACACGGTCCTGGTCGTCGAGCGCGACGATGAACACGGCGGGGTGCTGCATGCGCACGACGCCGTAGATGCCGTCGCCGTGCGGGCCGGTCACCTCGTCTTCGCGCACGTGGATCCAGGGGTTCTCGTACACCGTGCGCGAAGAGCGCGTGGTCCAGGTCATGGCGCCAGCCTAGGCGCCGACCTCCCCGACTCGGTGCGTAGGCTGACGATATGGCGAGAACGGCACTGGTCACGGGAGCAAGCTCCGGCCTCGGCGCGGAGTTCGCGCGGCAGCTTGCGGCGCGGGGAGCCGACCTCGTGCTCGTCGCGCGCGACCGCGCAGCCCTCGACGACGTGGCGACGCGGATCCGCGCCGAGCAACGTGTCCAGGTCGACGTGCTGACCGCGGACCTCACCGATGCGGCGGGGCTCGCGGCGGTGGAAACCCGCCTCACCGACCCCGACCGGCCGGTGCAGGTGCTGGTCAACAACGCCGGATTCGGGCTCGATCTCGACTTCGCCGCGAATGACATCGCCGACGAGGAGCGTCATCTCGACCTGCACATCCGGGCCACGATGCGCCTCACGCACGCGGCGCTCGGACCCATGCTGGCGCGGGGGAGCGGGCGCATCATCAACGTGGCATCCGTCGCCGCGTTCATGCCGCGCGGCACGTACGGCGCCGTCAAGGCCTGGATCGTCTCGTTCAGCCGGTGGGCGAACACGGTCTACGCGCCCCGCGGCGTCACCGTCACCGCGGTGTGCCCGGGCTTCACCCACACGAACTTCCACGAGCGGATGGGCCTGCCTCCCGGCAAGGAGGGCGTGCCGGGCTTCATGTGGCTCGACGCCGCCGATGTCGTGCGCGAGGGTCTGCGCGACGCCGCGCGGGGCAAACCCGTGTCGATCCCGTCGCGGCGGTACAAGCTCCTCGTCGGCGCCGTGCGGATCCTCCCCGCGCCGCTCGCCTCCCGCCTCGCCAAGACCGGTCGCTGACGCCGCCGCGCCCGCCGCCGCCCCCGCCCGCTCCGCCCGCGCCGCCCGCTGCCGTCCCTGCGCCCAAACTGCAGGAGCGGATGTGACTGGTGGGGCTGAAGTGGCCCTAGCCCCCGCCCGAGTCACACTCGGTCCTGCAGCTTGGGGCGCACCATCGCCCTCTCCACAATCACCGTGCTCGGCCAACCTTCCCCAGAACGCCACTCGAGCCCTCGCCGGCCCGCGCGCAATCGCCACTGTGGTCCGATGGATGTGTACTCACAGCTCGAAGCACGCGGCGGCGTGTCTTCGGCGCGATCCCTCATCGCGGCGGGCGTCGCGCGTGACGACGTGCGCCGTGCGCTCGCCGCGGGCGCGATCCTGCGGGTGCGACACGGCGTGTACGGGCTCGGCCGGGCAGCGCCCGTCGTGCTGCTCGCGGCCGCGCACGGCGGCGCTGTGGCCTGCGTGAGCGCGCTCGCCCTGGCGGGCGTCTGGATCCTCGGCGACCACAGCCTGCACGTCTGGCTCGGGCCCAAGGGGCGAAAACACCCGCACGATGGATGCCACTGTGTCGACCATCACGACGGCGAGCATTCCGGGTTCGGCGTCGTATCCGTCGAGCGGGCCCTGATACAGGCGGCGCGGTGCATGGGCGCGGAGTGCTTCTTCGTCGCATTCGAGTCCGCCTGGCGACTGGGGCTCGTCTCGGCGTCCGATCGCGCCTCCATCCGCTCGGCGCTCCCCGCACGATTGCGGCGTCTCGTCGACATCGCACGCCCCGACGCCGACTCCGGGCTGGAGTCACTGCTGCGACTGCGGCTCGGCGAACTCGGCATCCGCCTCGACTGCCAGGTGTGGATCGATGGCGTCGGCCGCGTCGATTTCGTCCTCGCGGGCCGGATCATCCTGGAGGTGGACGGGCGCCTGAACCACGACGGCCCGTCCCTCCGCCACAAGGACCTCCTGCGAGACGCGACGGCCGCGGCGGCAGGCCTCGAGACTCTGCGGTTCGACTACGCGCTCGTGGTGCACTCCTGGCCGCTCGTCGAGGCGGCGATCCTCGCCCGACTCAGTGCGACGGCTCCCAAACTGCAGGAGCAGCTGTGACTGGTGTCGCCTCAGCCCCCGCATACCGCCCGATCCTGCACAGGTGCTCCTGCAGTGTGGAACGCACAAGATCCGGCGCGGTCGTCGGCGCCCCGAACCGATAGCCTGGACGCATGACGCACACGGGCAACCCTTTCGGGCAGGTTCTCGTCGCGCTCGTCACTCCGATGACGGCCGACGGCGAGGTTGACTGGGCCGCCGTCGAGAAGCACATGGACGACGTCATCACCGCGGGAGCGGATGGGATCGTCGTCACGGGCACGACGGGCGAGACCTCGACCCTCACCGACCCCGAGAAGCTCAAGCTCGTCGAGATCGGCAAGTCCGTCTCCGCCGGGCGCGCCAAGATCATCACGGGCGGCGGTTCGAACGAGACCGCGCACGCGATCGAGCTGTACAAGGCCAGCGAGAAGGCCGGCGCCGACGGCATCATGATCGTCACGCCGTACTACAACAAGCCCACGCAGGCGGGCGTCCTCACGCACTTCCGCCTGGTCGCCGACGCGACCGACCTGCCCGTGATCCTCTACGACATCCCCGGCCGCACGGGCGTTCCGATCAAGTACGAGACGATCCTGCGCCTCGCCAAGCACCCGAACATCCTGGCGATCAAGGATGCCAAGGGCGACTTCAGCGAGGTGAGCCGTGTGCTCAACCAGACGGACTTGCTGTACTTCTCCGGCGACGACGCGAACGCCCTGCCGCACATGTCGATCGGAGCGGCCGGCCTCATCGGTGTCACCGCGAACATCGCGGCGGCCCCCTACCGCGTGATGGTGGATGCCGTGAACCGCGGCGACCTCGCCGCCGCGACCGCCGCGCACCAGAGCCTCGAGCCGCTCGTGCGCGCCGTCATGACACACGTTCCCGGCACCGTGTCGGCGAAGTACATCCTGCACGGCCTCGGCCGCATCTCGAGCCCGCGCGTGCGGCTCCCCCTCGTCGGCCCGGAGGAGTGGGAGGCCGCCGCGATCGAGGACGAACTCGCCCTCGTCCGCGGCATCGACGGCGCCGACTTCTCCAACTTCCGCCCCGACCGCAATGCGGCCGCCGGCGGCGCTCTTCCCAAGGTGCACGGCACGACTCGCTGACACCGCACGATCCACGAAGGCGGATGCCACGGCATCCGAAGGAGGCATTCGATGCCCAGAAACGTCTACGACCCTCCCGCGCTCGAAAAGGGCACGCTACGCGTCATCCCGCTCGGCGGGCTGGGCGAGGTCGGTCGCAACATGACGGTGTTCGAGTACGACGGCAAGCTCCTCATCGTCGACTGCGGCGTGCTGTTCCCCGAGGAGCATCAGCCCGGCGTCGACTTGATCCTCGCCGACTTCGAGCCGATCAAGCATCGCCTCGATGATGTGGTCGGGCTCGTGCTGACGCACGGCCACGAGGACCACATCGGCGCCGTCCCGTACCTCCTGAAGCTCAAGAGCGACATCCCGCTCATCGGCTCGCAGCTGACCCTCGCGCTCGTCGAGGCGAAGCTCAAGGAGCACCGGATCAAGTCGTACTCCCTCACGGTCGCCGAAGGGCAGGAGGAGCAGGTCGGGCCGTTCGATCTGGAGTTCATCGCGGTGAACCACTCGATCCCCGACGCGCTCGCCGTCGCGATCCACACGGATGCCGGGACGGTCCTCGCCACGGGCGACTTCAAGATGGACCAGCTCCCGCTCGATGGTCGACTCACCGACCTCCGTGCCTTCGCGAGTCTCGGCGAGGACGGCGTGGACCTCTTCCTCGTCGATTCGACCAACGCCGACGTCCCCGGGTTCACGCCGCTCGAGCGTGAGATCGGTCCCGTCCTCGACCAGGTCATCGGCAAGGCCCAGCGTCGTGTCATCGTCGCGAGCTTCTCGAGCCACGTGCACCGCGTGCAGCAGGTCATCGACGCGGCTGCCGCGCACGGCCGCCGCGTCGCGTTCCTCGGCCGTTCGATGGTGCGGAACATGACGATCGCGGAGGACCTCGGGTACCTGCACGTACCCGATGGCGTGCTCATCGACTACAAAAAGGCTCAGGACCTCCCCGACGACCAGATCGTGTACATGTCGACGGGGTCGCAGGGCGAGCCGATGGCCGTCCTCAGCCGGATGGCGAACCTCGACCACGCGATCGAGCCGGGGCCGGGGGACACGGTGATCCTGGCATCCAGCCTCATCCCGGGCAACGAGAACGCGGTGTACCGCGTGATCGACGGGCTGACGAAGCTCGGTGCCAACGTCGTCCACAAGGGCAACGCGAAGGTGCACGTCTCGGGCCACGCGGCCGCGGGGGAGCTCCTCTACTGCTACAACATCCTGAAGCCGCGGAACGTCATGCCGGTGCACGGCGAGTACCGCCACCTCATCGCGAACGCGAAGCTCGCGCAGGACACGGGCATCCCCGCGGAGAACACGATCATCGCCGAGAACGGCACGGTCGTCGACCTCAAGGACGGCGTCGCGAAGGTCGTCGGTCAGCTCGACCTCGGCTTCGTCTACGTCGACGGCTCAACGGTCGGCGAGATCACCGACGCGGACCTGAAGGATCGCCGCATCCTCGGCGAGGAGGGCTTCATCTCGGTGATCGTGGTGGTGGATGCCGCGAACGGCCGCATCATCACCGGCCCGGAGATCCACGCCCGCGGGTTCGCGGAGGACGATGCGGTGTTCGAGGACGTCAAACCGAAGATCGCCGCGGCGCTCACGGAGGCGGCCCAGTCGGGCGTCCGCGACACGCACGCGTTGTCGCAGGTCGTCCGCCGCACGATCGGGCGCTGGGTGAATCAGCGGCTGCGCCGTCGCCCCATGATCGTCCCGCTCGTCATCGAGGCGTAACACCGGGCCGGTACGATCGGCTCATGTCCGCGAGCTTCCGCGTCCGACCCGCCACCCAGGCGGATGGCGCGTTCCTCGCGGACATGGTCGTCGAGGCGGCGAACTGGCGCCAGGGCGGTGCACGCCCGAAGCACCAGATCATGACGCATCCGGACCACAACCGGTACATCACCGGGTGGATGCGTCCGGGCGATGCCGGGTTCGTCGCCGTCGACGCGCAGGACGAGGCGATCGGGGCGGCCTGGTACCGGATGCTCCCGCGCACCGAACCGGGCTTCGGCTACGTCGGCACGGGCGTGCCGGAGCTCATCATCGGGGTGCGCCCCATCTGGCGCGCGCACGGCGTGGGCCGTGCCCTGCTGCAGCGACTGTGCGACCACGCGCGCAGCAGCGGGTTCGGGCGGATCAGCCTGTCGGTCGAGCGCGGCAACTTCGCGCGGCAGCTGTACCGCAGCGAGGGTTTCGCGGTGACGGAGGCCGGGCACGGACGCGACACCATGGTCAAGCGCCTGCGCTGACGCCCGGGCGATGACGCCGGTGGTGACGCGGGTCGCCGGATCGCCGACGCCCGGGCCTCCATGTCGCGGACACAGGACGTCACCGAGACAGGAGATGTCACCGAGACAGGACGTTTCGGGTGCCCCTGGTCCTGTCTCGGTGATATCTCCTGCGTGGGGGACGTCCCGCCGGGGCACGTGCGCGGGTGCGGTCGTTCGAGAGCAGCCGAAGGCCGCGTCAATCCGCGGAAAAGTCGGTGGTCGCCCCTACCGTGGAGTGATGGCCAGGAGTACCTCGACGCCCACGAACGCCCGCGGGTCGAAGACGGGCTCCTCGTCGCGCGCCCGAAAGCCCGACCCGACGCCCAAGCGCTACGTCGACGACGTCGAGACGCCGCCCGTGATCGTCCGTGCCTGGCTCGGCCTCGCGCATGCGACTGGCGGCATGTTCCGTGCGTTCGGGCCCGAGGTGCTCGAGAAGGATCAGCGCCGCGACGGCTTCCCGTTCCTGCTGGTGCTCCTCGCGATCGCCGGCGGGATCGTCGAGTGGTTCCTCATCGGCACCGATGTCGGCACGACGATCAGCGCCTACTCCGTGGGCGCGCTCATCGGGCGCGAGGCCTTCATCATGCCCGTCCTCCTGCTGCTCCTCGCCGGCTGGCTCTTCCGACACCCGCCGTCCGTGCACGACAACGGCCGGATCGGCATCGGATTCGGGCTCTTCGTCCTGTCGATCGCGGGCTTCTGCCACATCGCGGGCGGGATGCCGCAGCCCAAGGCGGGCCTTCCTGCGCTCAGCGAAGCGGGTGGCCTGTTCGGGTGGATGATCGGGCAGCCGCTGAGCCTTCTGACGCCGATCGGGGCGTATCTCGTCCTCAGCATCTTCACGGTGCTGAGCATCCTCATCCTCACCAAGACCCCACCGAACCGCATCGGGCGCCGCCTCGGCGACCTCTACGCGTGGATGTTCGGCGCCGAGCGCGCCGAAGCGGCCCCGGTGGATGCCGCGGCCACCGGCCCCACGGTCGCCTTCGACACCGAGGACAAGGCTGAGGACAGCACGCCCTGGTGGCGGCGCAACAAGACCGGTCGCGAAGAGGACGTCGACGGCAACCTCGGCGCGGACGACCTCACCGAGCTCCTCAGTGGAAGCGATGCGGGCGGCTTCGACCAGGCGGTCCACGTCCCGCCGATGCCGCCGCTCCCGGACGCGGCGACCGAGGTCATCGACCCCGCCGTCATCGCGCACGCGAAGAAGGCCGCCCGCGGGGCGGACACCGGCATCCGCGAAGACAGCGGCGAGATCGTCCTCGACGACGGCATCCTGCCGGGCATCTCCGCCCTCGGGGACGACCACGACGGTCGGCCGCCGCAGGCCCCGTACCGGCTGCCGTCGGTCACCGCGCTCGCGGAGGGCTCGCCGCCGAAGGCGCGCTCCGAGGCGAACGACGCGGTCGTGCGCGCCATCATGGGCGTCTTCGAGCAGTTCTCCGTGGACGCCCGTGTCACGGGCTTCTCGCGCGGCCCGACAGTCACGCAGTACGAGATCTCGCTGGGCCCCGGCGTCAAGGTCGAGCGCATCACGGCCCTGACGAACAACATCGCCTATGCCGTGGCATCCAACGAGGTGCGGATCCTCGCGCCGATTCCGGGCAAGAGCGCCATCGGCGTCGAGATCCCGAACACCGACCGTGAGATCGTGACCCTCGGCGACGTGCTGCGCTCGCAGGCGGCGACGAGCCAGACCCACCCCATGACGATCGGCGTCGGCAAGGACGTCGGCGGCGGCTACGTTGTCGCGAACCTCGCGAAGATGCCCCACCTGCTCGTGGCGGGATCCACCGGCTCCGGCAAGTCGAGCTTCGTGAACTCCATGATCACGAGCCTCCTCATGCGGGCGAAGCCGTCCGAGGTGCGGATGGTCCTCATCGACCCGAAGCGCGTCGAGCTGACGTCCTACGCGGGCGTGCCGCACCTCATCACCCCCATCATCACGAACCCCAAGAAGGCTGCCGAGGCGCTGCAGTGGGTCGTGAAGGAGATGGACATGCGGTACGACGACCTCGCGTCGTTCGGGTTCCGCCACATCGACGATTTCAACAAGGCCGTCGTCGCGGGGGAGATCAACCTGCCCGTCGGCAGCGAGCGCGTGCTGAAGCCGTATCCCTACCTCCTCGTCGTCGTCGACGAGCTCGCCGACCTCATGATGGTCGCCCCGCGCGACGTCGAGGACTCGATCGTGCGCATCACCCAGTTGGCGCGCGCGAGTGGCATCCATCTCGTCCTCGCGACGCAGCGTCCATCGGTCGATGTCGTCACGGGTCTCATCAAGGCGAACGTGCCCTCGCGTCTCGCCTTCGCCGTGACGAGCGTCACCGACTCGCGCGTCATCCTCGACCAGCCGGGTGCCGACCGCCTCATCGGTCAGGGCGACGGTCTCTTCCTCCCGATGGGCGCCTCGAAGGCGTTGCGCGTGCAGGGCGCGTGGGTCGCGGAGAGCGAGATCGAGAAGGTCGTCCACCACGTCAAGAACCAGGCGCGGCCCGAGTACCGCTCCGACGTGCAGGCGGTCGCGGAGAAGAAGGAGATCGACGCCGACATCGGTGACGACCTCGACCTGTTGCTCGCCGCGGCGGAGCAGATCATCTCGACGCAGTTCGGGTCGACCTCGATGCTGCAGCGCAAGCTCCGCGTCGGGTTCGCGAAGGCCGGGCGCCTGATGGATCTGCTCGAGTCCCGCGAGATCGTCGGCCCGTCCGAGGGGTCGAAGGCGCGCGACGTGCTCGTCACGCCCGACCAGCTTCCCGAGGTGCTCGCGAGGCTGCGCGGCGATGGCCCGCCGGCAGCGGCGCCTGCATCGGGCGCGGACCCTTACGGCCCGGATGCCGTCGACAGCCAGTACGGCGGCTATGAGGTCGTCGACGGCGACGAGGGCTCCGAGGATGCCTGGGGGCTCACCGGCCGGGATTGATCGGCCATGCGGCCGGTCGCATGTCGGTGAGTGCGCGACGGACGGTACGCTCGGCTCGTGGCGATCCCCAGACAGCTCCCCAACGCGATCACGATCGTGCGCATCCTCTGCGCGCCGGTGTTCCTCTGGATGCTGCTGGCGGATGCCGGGAACGACGGCCCGCTGCGCTGGTGGGCCGCGGTGCTGTTCATCGTCGCGATCGCGACGGACGGCATCGACGGGTACCTCGCGCGCAAGCACGACATCGTCACCGATCTCGGCAAGCTGCTCGACCCGATCGCCGACAAGGCGCTGACGGGGTGCGCGTTCGTGGGGCTGTCCATCCTCGGCGAGCTGCCGTGGTGGGTCACGATCCTGGTGCTGGTGCGCGAAGTCGGCATCACGGTGCACCGGCTCGTCGTGGCATCCAGCCACGTGGTCGCGGCCGCATGGATGGGCAAGCTCAAGACCGTCGCCCAGGCGGTCGCACTCTCGCTCGCGCTGCTGCCGCTGTGGACCGTGGTGGGGGACTGGATCCACGTCGTGAACGCGATCACGATGACGATCGCCGTCATCCTGACGGTCGCGAGCGGCATCGACTACGTCGTCACCGAGGTGCGCGGCGCACGGGCATCCGGCGCCTCGGCGTCGCGGCGGTCGGGCGGAGCGGCGTGAGCGGCTGGTCGGGACTGCCGGGGCTCCCCGAGGACCTCGAGAACACCCAGGTCTCGTCGGGCCGTCGCAGCGAGGCGGAGCGGCTCGTGTCCCGCCTCGCGGAGCTCGGGTGGACGCTCGGTATCGCGGAGTCGCTCACGGGCGGTCTCGTCACCGCCTCCGTCGTCGATGTCGCCGGTTCGTCGGCGGTGCTGCGCGGTGGCGTCGTCGCCTACGCGACCGACCTCAAGGCGAGACTCCTCGGCGTCGACGGGACGCTTCTCGCAGCACACGGACCGGTGCACCCGCGGGTCGCCCGGCAGATGGCCGAGGGCGTCCGGCGCACAGTCGGCGCGGGGGAGCAGCAGGCGGATGTCGGGATCGCGACCACCGGCATCGCGGGGCCCGTGTCTCCCGATGGGCAGCCCGTCGGGACGGTCCACCTCGCCGTCGCGACGCCGCTCGGCTCGCGTGTCGAGTCGCTCGAACTGTCGGGGGGACGGGCGGAGATCCGGGCGGAGGCCGCAGCGCGCGCGATCCGTCTCGCCCTCGAAGCACTGTGAGCGGTGCCCCGCGGGAATAGGCCACATGACGAGCCTGTTACGTCTGTGTGATTCCGGGTGATTCCTCAGCACTCTGGGGATAATGTGACCAGCGAGTGCTGTACCGTTGTCCACCCGGGAACACCGATTGACTGTCAGAGGAGGGGGCCCGACATGATCCTGGTTCGTCAAGAGATCGGCGACGTCCTGCGCGACTTCCGCCTGCAGAAGGGCCGCACCCTCCGCCAGGTCGCGGGGCGTGCGAGCGTCGCCCTCGGTTACCTGAGCGAGGTCGAACGAGGACAGAAGGAAGCATCGAGCGAGATCCTCGCCGCCGTCGCAGAGGCGCTGGATGTGCCCATTTCGACCATCATGCGCGAAGTGGGCGACCGCATCTCGGTTCTCGAGGGCCTGCAGGTCTTCCCCGATGTCGTGCCCGATGACCTGGTCGCGCTCGACCGCGACATCCAGTCGCAGCTCTCGCTGCACTGACGTGCGGCGCAGCGAGTTCACGCGCGCCGTCGCCGCCGAGTTCGGTGCACGCGCATCATCGGTGACGTCCGACCTGGTGCTCCGCGGTGTCGGCTACCGTACCGCCGAACAGGCGCTCGCCGACGGTGAGGATGCCCGCGTCGTGTGGCTGGCCCTGTGTGAAGAAGCGGACGTCCCGCTTGCGCGTCGGCACGGCGTGGGCCGCCTCGACCCGCGGCGCTGACGACGCGAACGCCGCGCGCCGCGCTCGTTCCGGCGTGTCTTCGTAAATTTGTTCGATTCGGTCATAGGCTCCCTCACAAGAGGGATCGCCGAGAGGTTGTCCACCGTTGGGCGGGTGCCGTCGACCGATGTCGGAGGCCCTTCCTAACGTGGGTCTCGTCACCACGACCCTCTGCCTTGTCGCAGACCTCCGCCCGCCCGGGCGGGGCGCGACAGCCTACAGGCAACGGACACGCGAACAGAAGGAGCACGTCATGCCATCACCCGCAGACCGCGAGAAGGCCCTCGAATCGGCACTCGCCCAGATCGACCGTCAGTTCGGGAAGGGCTCGGTGATGCGCCTCGGCAGCGACGAGCGCGCACCCGTCGCCGTCATCCCGACCGGCTCCATCGCCCTCGACGTCGCTCTCGGCGTCGGCGGACTGCCGCGTGGCCGCATCGTAGAGATCTACGGTCCGGAGTCCTCCGGCAAGACCACCCTGACCCTCCACGCGATCGCGAACGTCCAGCGCGCCGGCGGGATCGCCGCGTTCGTGGATGCCGAGCACGCGCTCGACCCCGACTACGCCCAGAAGCTCGGCGTCGACATCGACCAGCTGCTCGTGTCGCAGCCCGACACGGGAGAGCAGGCGCTCGAGATCGCCGACATGCTCGTGCGTTCGGGTGCCATCGATCTCGTCGTCATCGACTCGGTGGCAGCCCTCGTGCCGAAGGCCGAGATCGAGGGCGAGATGGGCGATTCGCACGTCGGTCTCCAGGCGCGCCTCATGTCGCAGGCGCTCCGCAAGCTCACGGGTGGTCTGAACCAGACCGGCACCACGATGATCTTCATCAACCAGCTGCGCGAGAAGATCGGCGTCTTCTTCGGCTCGCCCGAGACGACCGCCGGCGGTAAAGCGCTGAAGTTCTACGCCTCCGTCCGGCTCGACATCCGCCGGATCGAGACGCTCAAGGACGGCACGGAGGCGGTCGGAAACCGCACGCGTGTCAAGGTCGTCAAGAACAAGATGGCGCCGCCGTTCAAGCAGGCGGAGTTCGACATCCTGTACGGCGTCGGCATCTCGCGCGAGGGGTCGCTCATCGACTACGGCGTCGACCAGGGGATCGTCAAGAAGTCGGGTGCCTGGTACACGTACGACGGCGAGCAGCTCGGCCAGGGCAAGGAGAACGCGCGCAACTTCCTCATCAAGAACACGGACATCGCGGCGGACATCGAGCAGAAGATCCTGCAGAAGCTCGGCATCGGTCAGCCGAAGGCCGTGGATGCCCCGGTCGCGGACCTCGCCGAGCGTCGCCCGGCCTGATGCCGGTGATCGCGGTGAGCAACCGTGTGTCGACGTCGCTCGACAACCGTGTTTCGACGTCGCTCGACAACCGTGTTTCGACGTCGCTCAACAACCGGGGTGGGGCGTGAACGGGGGCGAGGCTGAGCGCCTCGCCCCCGTGACCCCCCTGTTCGGCGGTTCCACCGCCGAGCCCGGTGGCAGAGTGTCCGACCCGTCCCCCGGTGGTCGAGCATCCGCGCGGAGCGCGGACGTATCGAGACCTGCAGCCCCCGGTGGTCGAGCATCCGCGCACAGCGCAGACGTATCGAGACCCGCTGCCCCCGGTGGTCGAGTGTCCGCGCGTAGCGCGGACGTATCGAGACCCGCAGCCCCCGGTGGTCGAGCATCCGCGCACAGCGCAGACGTATCGAGACCCGCTGCCCCCGGTGGTCGAGTGTCCGCGCGTAGCGCGGACGTATAGAGACCACACACTGCGACGTGGTCCAACACCTGGGGCGACGCCGTAGAGGAGCCCGCCGACTCCGTGACATCCCCAGACGAGCAGGAGATCACCGCGGCAGGGGAGGCGCTGCTGCTGCGGAAGCTCCGCACGCGTTCGCTGTCGATCCGAGAAGCCCGCGATGTCCTGCGCGGTGTCGACGTCATGGACGACGCCGCCGAAGAGGTCATCTCACGGTTCATCGGTCACGGCTACCTCGACGACGCGAAGCTCGCTGAGCAGCTCATCCACGTCGCGATCGACCGGAAGGGTCAGGGGAGGGGCGCGATCTCACAGGCGCTCGCGAAGCGAGGCATCCCACGCGACGTCATCGACGCCGCCATCGACGAGCTGCCCGACGACGAGTTCGAGCGCGCGCTCGCGTTCGCACGGTCCAAGGCGCACGGCATGCGCAGCCTCGAACGCGACACCGCGCTCCGTCGCCTTGCGGGCCAGCTCGCCCGGCGCGGTTACGGCGGAGCGGCGCTGTCCGCGGCCCGGCAGGCGCTCGACGAAGCGTCGCGTCCACCGGCGCGCGGCGTGCGGTTCGAGTAGCCGTCGCCGATCCGGCCGTCACGGAGGCCTCACGGGCCTGACAGTGAAACGCGCTCGTAGAATGGGCAGATCATGACTTCTCCGTCCGCCACGCCCACGATCATCGCGCCCTCGGACGCTGCCGTCACCGCCGACGGCAGCGCCCGGACCTACGAGGTGCGCACGTTCGGATGCCAGATGAACGTCCACGACTCCGAGCGCCTGTCGGGCTCCCTCGAGTCGGCCGGCTACGTCCGCGCCGAGTCCGGCGTCGAGGCCGACATCGTCGTCATCAACACGTGCGCCGTGCGCGACAACGCTGCCGGCAAGCTCTACGGCACCCTCGGCCACCTCAAGAGCCGCAAGGACAAGCGCGAGGGCATGCAGATCGCCGTGGGTGGCTGCCTCGCCCAGATGGACAAGGACGCCGTCCTCGAGAAGGCCCCCTGGGTCGACGTCGTCTTCGGCACCCACAACATGGGATCCCTCCCGACTCTCCTCGAGCGCGCCCGCCACAACGGCGATGCGGAGCTCGAGATCCTCGAATCCCTCGAGGTGTTCCCCTCGACCCTGCCGACCAAGCGCGACTCGGTCTACAGCGGCTGGGTGTCGATCTCGGTCGGCTGCAACAACACGTGCACGTTCTGCATCGTCCCGCACCTGCGCGGCAAGGAGAAGGACCGTCGCCCGGGCGACATCCTGAACGAGATCCGCCTGCTCGTCGACGACGGTGCGATCGAAGTGACGCTCCTCGGCCAGAACGTCAACAGCTACGGCGTCGAGTTCGGCGACCGCCAGGCTTTCGGCAAGCTCCTGCGCGCCGCGGGGGAGATCCCCGGCCTCGAACGCATTCGATTCACGAGCCCGCACCCGGCCGCCTTCACCGACGACGTCATCGACGCGATGGCCGAGACCCCCGCCGTGATGCCGCAGCTGCACATGCCGCTGCAGTCCGGGTCCGACCGGATCCTCAAGGCGATGCGCCGCTCGTATCGCAGCGAGAAGTTCCTCGGCATCCTCGATCGGGTCCGTGCACGCATCCCGAATGCCGCGATCTCCACCGACATCATCGTCGGCTTCCCCGGAGAGACCGACGAAGACTTCGAAGACACGATGCGCGTCGTCGAGCAGGCCCGCTTCGCGAGCGCCTTCACGTTCCAGTACTCGATCCGCGAGGGCACACCGGCCGCGACCATGCCCGACCAGGTGCCCAAAGCCGTCGTCCAGGAGCGCTACGAACGACTCGTCGCCCTGCAGGAGCGCATCTCTATCGAAGAGAACCAGTCCCAGGTCGGGCGCGAGCTGCAGGTGCTCGTCTCCACCGGCGAGGGCAAGAAGGATGCCGCAACGCACCGCCTCACCGGCCGCGCCGAAGACAACCGGCTCGTCCACTTCGAGCTCCCCACGGGCAGCGAGACGCCGCGCCCCGGTGACGTCGTCAGCGTGACGGTCACCCACGCCGCGCCCTTCCACCTGCTTGCCGACAGCACCGACGGCTCTCCTCTGCGCATCCGGCGCACGCGCGCCGGCGACGCATGGGACCGCACACAGGCCGAATCCTGCGGCGCCCCCGCTCCCGCCGTCACGCTCACGGAGGACGGCCGCCGCGCCGTCGGTCTCGGCATCCCCACCCTCCGCGCCCCCGCCGGTCGGTGAGCGAACCGAGCGCGTCGGGCAAGGCCGAGCCGAACCGCGCACGGCTCTGGGCGATCGTCGGGGCCACCGGCACGGGCAAGACCGACCTCTCGCTCCGCCTCGCCACCGCGCTCGCACGCGCCGGACGCGCCGCCGAGATCGTCAACGCGGATGCCATGCAGCTCTACCGCGGCATGGACATCGGCACGGCGAAGCTCCCTGTCGAAGACCGCCGCGGCATCCCGCATCACCTCTTCGATGCCCTCGACCCCGACGAGGACGCCGCCGTCGCGTGGTACCAGGCCGAAGCCCGCGCCGCGATCGGCGACATCTTCGCGCGCGGAGCCGATGCGATCCTCGTCGGTGGGTCGGGGCTGTACGTCTCGAGCGTGCTGTACGACTTCCGCTTCCCCCCGCGCGACGAGGAACTGCGCGCGCGGCTCGAAGCAGACCTCGACCGCGAAGGCCCCGGCGCGCTGTACGAACGCCTCCGCGCGCTCGATGCCGCCACCGCAGAGCGCGTCGACCCGCGCAACGGCCGTCGGATCGTCCGCGCGCTCGAGATCCTCGCGCAAGGTGGCCAGACCCACGGCGCGACGCTCCCCGAGGCGCCGACCCTCTGGCACGAGCCGACCACGCTGATCGGCGTCGAGGTGCCCCGTGACGCACTCGTCGCGCGCCTCGATGCGCGTGTCGAGGAGATGTGGCGCTCCGGCCTTCTCGCCGAGGTCGCCGGCCTCCGCGGCCGCGGTCTCGAGCGCGGCACGACCGCGCCGCGCGCGATCGGCTACGCGCAGGCCCTCGCGCAACTCGACGGCACGCTGTCCGAGGCCGACGCGATCGCGCAGACGCAGGCGCTCACGCGCCGCTACGCGCGTCGGCAGGTGTCGTGGTTCCGCCGGTACCAGGGAATCGCCTGGTTGTCGCCCGATGCGGATGCCGACGCCCTCGCGACCCATAGGCTTGACCCATGACGCAGACGGTGGCGTTCACCAAGGGGCACGGCACGGGCAACGACTTCGTGATCGTGCCCGACGTCGACGGCGCGCTGCACCTCGGCGACACGCAGGTCGCGGCGCTCTGCGACCGGCGGTTCGGGATCGGCGCCGACGGCACACTTCGCGTCGTCCGCTCCGCCGCGCTCCCCGAGGGCGCGGCGACGCCGGACGCCGAGTGGTTCATGGACTATCGCAACGCCGACGGCTCCGCCGCGGAGATGTGCGGCAACGGCATCCGCGTGTTCGCGAAGTACCTCGTCGAGACCGGCCTCGCCGACATCGATGCCGCCCCTCTGCGCATCGGCACACGCGCCGGGACGAAGACGGTCACCCGCAGCGACCTCGGCTTCGAGGTCGACCTCGGCCTGTTCGCGATCGACGAGTCGGATGTCGTCGTGCGAGCACGTGACCTGGATGTCGCCCGGCCCGGTGTCGGCATCGACCTCGGGAACCCGCACGTCGTCGTCGCGCTCGGCTCCGACACCGAGCTCGACCGTCTCGACCTGACCGTGCGGCCCCAGTTGAACCCCGAACCGCGGCACGGGGCGAACATCGAGTTCGTCGTGCCCGCCGATCCGCTCGTCCGCCACGGCGTCGGGGCGATCCGCATGCGCGTGTTCGAACGCGGCGTGGGGGAGACCCTTTCGTGCGGGACCGGCGTCGCGGCATCCGCACTCGCCGTGCGTCACTGGGCCGGGAGCGCCGCTCCCGACCACTGGAGCGTCGAGGTGCCGGGCGGGACGCTCGGCGTCCGCGTCATCGACGAGCAGGACGGTGCGCACGTGCTGCTGTCGGGCCCCGCGACGCTCGTCTACTCCGGCGAGATCGCGCTCGCCTGACGAGCCGCGCGCGGGAACCCCGCCCGCAGGCTCAGTCGCCGAGGCCGTCGAGCAGGGCGGGCGGCGGAATGAAGAACACACCGCCGGTGAGCGGCGTCGAGGCATCCAGCATGCGGTCGTGCTTGCCCGGGGGATCGCCGATGAACATGCGCTCCAGCATGCGCTCGACCACCCACAGCTCGCGGGCGTAGCCGAGGAAATACGTGCCGAACTCGCCGCGCCCCGGGGCGCCGAACGGCATGTTGTCGCGCAGGATGTCGTGTTCCACTCCCGCCTCATCGACGATCGTCGACAGCGTCTTGTGGGACTTCTGATCGGGCGCGGCGGCGTCATCGAGCTCGACGTTGTCGAGTTTCGTCCGCCCGATGATCGCCTCCTGGGTCTCGATGGAGTGCCCGCGCCAGACGGTCATGTCGTGCACGTACTTCTGCACCAGCAGGTAGCTGCCACCCTCGCCGGCCGGATCTTCGGGGCCGATGATGGTCGCCGCGGGCAGGTCGCCGCCGACCGGGTTCGCGGTCCCGTCGACGAACCCGAGCAGGTCGCGCGCGTCGAAGTAGCGGAAGCCGACCGTCTCATCGGCGACGGCGACGGCATCGCCGAACGCGTCGAGAAGCTGACGTTCGAGCTCGAAACACAGATCGTGCCGCTCGGCCCGGATGTGCACGAACAGGTCGCCGGGAGTTGCCGGCGCAGTGTGCACGGCGCCGTGCACCGGCCGGAACGGGTGGAGCTCGGCGGGGCGCGGGGCGCCGGTGACGGCATCCCACACATCGCTGCCGATGCCGATCGTGCAGGCCAGCGCGCCCGCCAGGTCGCGGACCGCGACGTTCTTCACGAGATCGGCGGCCGAGGCGAGTGCCGCACGGACCGTCGAGATCGCGTCGGGCGCCGTGGTGACGGTGAGCGTCAGCATGATCGCGCAGGACGTGAGTGGCGCGTCGACGCGCTGCGGCTCGATCGGGACGCGGCGCGTCGCGGAATCCGTCATCGGTCCTCCTCGAGGGTCGGTGTCGTCGCAGGCTCCCCGTGCCGACGTACCTTCAGCACCCGGAATCCGCGCGCCGTCGCCGCGCGCGTCACCGAATAGTCGTGCTCGAACGTCGCGGCGAGCCAGCGCTGCAGCGAGTCCGAACCGAGATTGCGCTGCACGACGAGCCACGCGTCGCTGCGTTCATCGAGCCGCGGGATCCACCGCTCGAGCAGGCCGTGCAACTCGTTCTTGCCGACGCGGATCGGCGGGTTCGACCGGATGCCACGGAATGCGACCTCGTCCGGCACGTCGTCCGGCAGGGCTGCGACGATGTTGTCGAGCCCCCAGTCCGCGGCATTGCGACGGACGAGATCCAGGGCGCGCTCGTTGACATCGACGGCCCACACGCGCGCATGCGGCGACGCGATCGCGACACTCAGGGCGATCGGGCCCCACCCGCACCCGAGGTCGAGCAGGTCTCCGCCGGGTGGAGGTGGCGGCGTGTTGGCCAGCAACACCGCCGTGCCGCCGTCGACGTGATCGGGGCTGAACACCCCGCCCGCGGTCGTGACCTCGCCCGACCTGCCCGCGAGAGTCACGGGGATGCGGCGCAGATGCTCGGCGCTGGACGGGGAGGCACTGAAGTAGTGATCGCTCCCCATCCTTCGAGCGTACCCGAGCCCCCGCCCCGTGCGGGAGGCTAGACTGCAAGGCTCAGCACGAAAAGGAACGCATGACCGACAACTCCGGCACCACGGGCATCACCGACACCACGGAGCCCGTCGCCCCCACGGGCGAGACCACCGAGAACACCCCGCTCGACCCCGTCGACCGGGTGCTCCAGCGTGCCGAGGCGCGCTCGGGCGTGCGCGTGTTCGGTGCCGCGCAGGCCCTGCAGGATGCCGCGACGGTCGCGTACGGCGACACCGACGGCGACCAGTGGGATCGCGAGGAGCGCGCCGCGCTCCGCCGCGTCCCGGGGCTGTCGACGGAGCTCGAGGACGTCACCGAGGTCGAGTACCGGCAGCTGCGGCTGGAGAACGTCGTCCTCGTCGGCGTCTACCCGCAGGGTTCGCACGAGGATGCCGAGAACTCCCTGCGCGAACTCGCGGCGCTCGCCGAGACCGCGGGTGCGGTCGTCCTCGACGGCGTGCTGCAGCGACGCCCGCACCCCGACCCGGCCACGTACATCGGGCGCGGCAAGGCGGCCGAGCTCCGCGACCTCGTGGCGGCGGTCGGTGCCGACACCGTGATCGCCGACACCGAGCTCGCCCCCAGCCAGCGACGCGCGCTCGAAGACGTCGTCAAGGTCAAGGTGATCGACCGGACCACCGTCATCCTCGACATCTTCAGCCAGCATGCGAAGAGCCGCGAAGGCAAGGCGCAGGTGGAGCTCGCCCAGCTCGAATACCTGCTGCCGCGCCTGCGCGGCTGGGGTGACTCGATGAGCCGCCAGGCCGGTGGCCAGGTCGGCGCCGGTGGTGCGGGTATGGGCTCGCGCGGACCGGGTGAGACGAAGATCGAGCTCGACCGGCGCCGCATCCGCACCAAGATGGCACAGTTGCGCAAGCAGCTGCGCGACTTCGCGCCGGCGCGCGAGGCGAAGCGCGCCGAGCGCAAGCGCAACACGATCCCGGCCGTCGCGATCGCCGGGTACACCAACGCCGGCAAGTCGAGCCTCCTCAATCGCCTCACGCGTGCGGGCGTCCTCGTCGAGAACGCCCTGTTCGCGACCCTCGACACCTCGGTCCGCCGCACCGAGACGGTCGACGGGCGCGTCTACACGCTCACCGACACGGTCGGGTTCGTCCGGAACCTCCCGCACCAGCTCGTCGAGGCGTTCCGTTCGACCCTGGAAGAGGTCGGCGAGGCGGATGTCATCGTGCACGTCGTCGACGGCTCGCACCCGGACCCCGCGGCGCAGTTGCAGACGGTGCGGGACGTCATCGGCGACGTGGGCGCGCGGGATCTCCCCGAGATCGTCGTGTTCAACAAGGCCGATCTCGTCGACGACGACCAACGGCTCGTGCTGCGCGGGCTCGCGCCGCAGGCGCTGTTCGTCTCGTCGCGCACGGGCGAGGGCATCGACGAACTGCGCAGGCGCATCGAGGACACGCTGCCCCTGCCGGCCGTAGAGATCCGCGCGGTCGTGCCCTACGACCGGGGCGACCTCGTCTCCGCCGTGCACGAGCACGGCATCATCCTGAGTCAGGAGCACGGCCCGGACGGGACGATCCTGCACGCGCACGTCCCCGCCATCCTCGGCGGTCGGCTCGCGCCGTACGCCTCCTGACGCGCGGCCGGCTTCAGGGGCGGCGGCGCACCGCCCCACGCGCGCTCAGGAGAGGGTGATCGGCGGGATGCCCGGGGTGTCGAAGCCGAACACGGCGCCGAGGAACGCGAGCTCGCTCTCGAGCGCGTGGACGATCGTCTCGGCCCTGCGGAATCCGTGCCCCTCGCCCTCGTACAGCACGTAGGCGTGCGGCACACCACGCGCGGCGAGCGCATCGCGGATCGCTTCCGACTGCGCGGGCGGGACGACCGCGTCCTCCGCTCCCTGAAGGAGCAGCACCGGCACGCGGAACCGCTCGGGGCGGCCGAGCGGCGACCGCTCCTCGTAGAGCCGCTCCGCCTCGGGTAGCGGCCCGATGAGCCCGTCGAGGTAGCGCGATTCGAAGTCGTGGGTGTCCTCCGCGAGGGCTCGGGCATCGCCGACGCCGTAGCGGGAGATGCCGGCCGCGAACACGTCGGTGCCGACGAGCGCACCGAGCACCGTCCATCCGCCCGCCGACCCGCCCTCGATCGCGAGCCGCGCGCCGTCGGCGCGGCCGGCTGCCACGAGTCCGGATGCCGCCGCCGCGACGTCCTCGACGTCGACGACGCCCCACTGCCCCCGCAGCCGCTCGCGGTATGCGCGTCCGTACCCGGTCGAGCCGCCGTAGTTCACGTCGAGCACGCCGATGCCGCGGCTCGTGAAGAACGCGGTCTTGGCATCCGCGACGCCGCTCACATGCGCTGTGGGGCCGCCGTGCACGAACACGACGTAGGGCGGCAGCTCGTCGGCGGGAGCCGCGACGTCGGGGTTCGTGGGCGGGAAGTCGAAGGCGTGCACCGGCCCGTGCGGGCCGTCGAACGACACGGCGCGGCCGACGGGCATCCATTCGCTCGCGGGCGCGCCACCGGTGACTTCCGTGACCTCGCCTCGGGCTGACACGGTCCACAGTCCGCTGCCGCCGCGGTCCGACCCCGACACGAGGATGCGGTCGGGGCGGGCATCCTCGATCTGGACCCGGGCCGTGGCCGGGAGATCGACCGGATGCGTCGTACCGTCGGCGTCGATGAGGACGAGCGCGTCGGATCCCTCGGCCTGCACCGCGGCGATGCGGTCCTCGCCGAGCAGCGCGAACCAGCGCGTGCCGAGGACCCACAGCGGTCCGCCGGTGTCCGCATCGGCGGGGGCGAGCGGAGCGGGGGAGCCGCCCGCGAGCGGAATGCGCCAGAGGTTCCAGCGTCCGGTGGGCTCGTCGACGACGACGAGGTCATCGCCTTGCCACTCCGGCTGGAGTGCCGCGGTCGTGCCGCTCGTCACGGTGCGCCACGATGCCACGATGCCGTTCTCGAGTGCGCCGGTGCGGATCTCGGTGCGGTCCCACGGCATGTCGGGGTGGTTCCACGCGACCCACGCGAGCCGTGTCCCGTCGGGGGACAGTGCGGGCTGCGCGACGAAGTCGCTGCCGGAGACGATCTCTGTCGCGCCGGAGCCGTCGAGCGCGATGCGCACGATCGCGCGATGCGGGAGACCCGGCCCCGCCGCTCGCTCCACGATGCCCAGCAGGGTGCCGCGCTGCCAGCGGAGGCCGCCATAGCTCGCCGCGGGATCGTCCGGAGTGAGGGCATGGGGCGCCGCGCCGGGCCGCAGCAGCCAGACCCGCTGGTCGCCCTTCTCGACGAACGCGATCTCGCCGTCATCGGTCGCCGCCCACGCGCCGCCGCCGTACTCGTGCACCCGTGAGCGCGCGTTCCACGGTGCGGGCAGAAGCGTCTCGGTACTGCCGTCGGTGCGACGGCGCCGCACGGCGGTGCGTCCGCCCTCGTCGGGGAGCGACTCGCCCCACCAGACCTCGTCGCCGACGAACGCGGCGCCGTCGAAGCGCGGGGAGGCGGTCGTCGCCCACTCGGCGGAGAGCGGCGAAGGCCAGGAACCGTAGGGGACGGGGGCGGGCATGGCATCCACGCTAGCCGCTGAAACATGTCGTCACACGGCGTCGCGGAGGCGGGGGGATGCCTAGAGTGGTCGCATCGACGCCCGGCGGATCCGCCGAGCAGGAGCGACAGCCGAGCCCGGCGCCCGCCCGCGATGACCACCACGCTCCGTCGTGGTGTCCGTCCGCGGCCGCCCGGCCTCCACCCGCTGTTCCCTGTGAGCGACATGACCACCACGACGCCGATCTCGTTCGAGATCTACCCGCCGCGCACCGACGCGGGGCTCCCCGCGCTGTACGAAACGATCCGCGCGCTCGCATCCGTCGATCCGCGATTCATCTCGGTGACCTTCGGCGCCGGGGGGTCGACGCGGAGCCGGTCGCTCGGCGTGCTCACCCACATCCTGCGCGAGACGTCGGTGCCGCCGCTCGCGCACCTGACGTGCGTCGGCAGCAGCTACGCCGAGGCGAACGCCCTCATCCGCGAGTTCCTGGATGCCGGCATCACGCGCTTCCTCGCCCTGCGCGGCGACCCGCCCGAGGGATCGTCGGAGGACGACGTGTTCCTCGGTGACCTCGAGTCGGCCGCGCAGCTCGTGCAGCTCATCGGTCGGGTGCAGGCCGAGCGCGTCCCCTACGCTGAGCGCCCCGTGCCGGGCAGTGACGCGGTGCGCGTCGCCTCGCGGGACCGCGTGGAGATCGCCGTCGCCGCATTCCCGAACGGGCATCCGCGTGCCCTGCGCAGCTCCGACGACATCGATGCGCTCCTCGCGAAGCAGGCCGCCGGCGCCACGTTCGCGATCTCGCAGGTGTTCTTCCACGCCCATGACTACGTGTCCTTCGTCGCGCGGGCGCGCACCGCGGGCGTCACCATTCCGATCCTCCCGGGCATCATGCCGATCACGTCGCCGGCGCGCCTGCGCCGCGTCCTCGAGCTCACGGGGGAGCCGCTGCCGTCACAGCTCGCGATCGACCTCGACGTCGAGCCGACCCCCGAGGGCCGTCGCGACATCGGCATCGCGCACGCGGCCGCGCTCGCCCGAGAGGTCGTCGCGCAGGGCGCCCCCGGCGTCCACCTGTACGCCTTCAACAACCACGTCACCGTTCTCGCGGTCCTCCGCGAGGCGGGCCTCATCACGGAACACCGACCCCTGAACAAGGAGACCGCACGATGACCGCCACCTTCCCCACCGGCACGATCCTCGGCTACCCCCGCATCGGACGCGACCGCGAGCTCAAGCGCGCCGTCGAGAGCCACTGGCGCGGAGGCCTCGACGAGGCGGCGCTCGAGCAGGTCGCCGCGGACCTCCGCCGCACGACGCGCGCCCGGCTGATCGAGCTGGGCCTGGATGCCTCGGACTCCTCCGTCCCGGAGTCGTTCTCCTTCTACGACCAGGTCCTCGACGCGGCTCTCACGGTCGGTGCGCTGCCGGCACGCTTCGCGGATCACCGCGCCGCCGACGGCGGCATTCCGCTGGCGGCATACTTCGCGGCGGCACGCGGGGAGGGTGACCGGGCACCGCTCGAGATGACCAAGTGGTTCGACACGAACTACCACTACCTCGTGCCCGAGATCGGACCCGAGACGGACTTCTCGCTGGCATCCGACCGCTTCGTCGCCCAGGTCGCGGAGGCGGCGGCGGACGGCGTCGTCGTCCGACCGGTCATCGTGGGGCCGGTGACGCTCCTCGCCCTCGCGAAGCCGACCGATGAGGCGCCGGAGGGCTTCGACCCGCTCTCGCGCCTCGACGACCTCCTCCCCGTCTACGCGGAGCTCCTCCAGCGACTCGCCGCCGCGGGCGCGCAGTGGGTGCAGCTCGACGAGCACGCCCTCGTCTCGGAGAGTCTGCCGACGCCGCCCGCCGTGCTCGCCGCCGCGGCCGCTCGCGCATACGACGTGCTCGGGACGGCCACGGATCGGCCGAACCTCCTCGTGGCGGCGGGGTATGCGCAGCTCTCCACCGAGGCGTGGGCGGCGCTCGCCGCCGCTCCCATCGAGGCGATCGCGATCGATCTGCACCGGGGCGCGGTCCCGGAGGCGGCCGCGGGTCTCGCCGACAAGGTCGTCGTCGGCGGTGTCGTCGACGGCCGGAACATCTGGCGCGGCGACCTCGCGGGTGCCTGGACGCGCCTCGAGCAGCTCCGCTCCATCGGTGCCGGGGCGGTCGCCGCCGGCACCTCGACGTCGCTCCAGCACGTGCCCCACGATGTCACGATCGAGGTCGCTCTCGACGAGCGCCTGCGCTCGTGGCTCGCGTTCGCCGACGAGAAGGTCGGCCAGGTCGCGGTGCTCGCGCGCGGCCTCCACGAGGGAGCCGACGCCATCCGGGCAGAGCTCGACGCGGCATCCGCGGCACTCGCGGACCGGAGCGCGGCACACGGCGTCCGCGACGGTGCCGTCCGGGAGCGCGCCGCGTCCGTCGATGCGGCAGCCCGCACGCGCGGCGACTACGCGACCCGCGTCGCCGCGCAGGAGGAGACCATCGATCTGCCCGTCCTGCCGACCACGACGATCGGCTCGTTCCCGCAGACGGGCGACATCCGCCGTGCCCGTGCCCGCCACGGCCGCGGCGAGATCGACACCGCCGCGTACGAGGAGTTCCTGCGCGACGAGATCGCGCGCGTCGTGGAGCTGCAGGAAGAGCTCGGGCTCGACGTCCTCGTGCACGGCGAGCCCGAGCGCAACGACATGGTGCAGTACTTCGCGGAGCACCTCGACGGCTTCGCCGTCACGCAGCACGGCTGGGTGCAGTCGTACGGGTCGCGCGCGACGCGCCCGTCGATCCTGTGGGGCGACGTGTCGCGTCCCGCGCCGATCACGGTCGACTGGGCCGCGTTCGCGCAGTCGCTCACGAGCAAGCCGGTCAAGGGCATGCTGACGGGCCCGGTCACGATCCTCGCGTGGTCGTTCGTGCGCGACGACCAGCCCCTCGGGGAGACGGCAGACCAGGTGGCGCTCGCCCTGCGCGACGAGATCGCCGACCTCGAAGCCGCGGGCATCCAGATCATCCAGGTCGACGAGCCCGCGCTGCGCGAGCTGCTGCCGCTCAAGCGCGGCGACCAGCCCGCGTACCTGGAGTGGTCGGTGGGGGCGTTCACGCTGTCGACCGCCGGCGCGGCGCCCGCGACGCAGGTGCACACGCACCTCTGCTACTCGGAGTTCGACGTCGTGATCGACGCGATCGCAGCGCTCGACGCCGACGTCACCTCGATCGAGGCGGCCCGCAGCCGCGGCGAGGTGATCGACGACATCCGGGCATCCGGGTTCACGCACGGCGTCGGCCCCGGCGTCTACGACATCCACTCGCCGCGCGTGCCGTCGGTCGAAGAGGTCGCGTCGCTCCTGCAGCGCGCCGCCGACGAGCTGCCGCTGCGACAGGTGTGGGTGAACCCCGATTGCGGGCTCAAGACCCGCGGCTACGACGAGACGGTCGCGTCGCTGCGGAACCTCGTCACCGCGACACAGGAGGTGCGGGCGCGGGTCGCCGTCGCCGGCTGAGCGCTCTCAGTCGGTGGATGACTCGGCGAAGGGTCCGGGTGCTGCGGCATCCGGGCCCTTCGCGGCCTCCGCTGCAGCGGCTTCGTCCGAATCGCCGAACGCCGCCTCCGAGGCTCCCGCGGCGCGCTGGGCCGCCGCATCCGTGGAGACGCCGAACGCCTCGCCCGGCCGTCGCTGGAGAAGCTCCGTCAGCCACCAGGTGAGGGATGCCACGACGGTGACGAGCACCACGTCACCGCCCGTGAGGGGACGCAGGAGAATCAGCCAGAGCAGCGCCAGCGCCGCGATGAGGGCTCGCACGAGCGTCCGACGCGTGTAGAGCCACGCCCCCCATGCGCCCGTGTCGATGCCTCGCCACGCCAGCGCGCGACGGACGTCCGCGTTGATCGATGCGAACGCCGCGCGCAGGGCGGTCGCGGCGCGCGACCTGCTGTGCGCCCACGCGAGGACCGCCAGCACGAGCCCGACGAGGGCGACGACCTTCGCCGTGTGGGCCATGCCGTCGGAGATTGCCGCGTACACGACGCCGAGCCCCGACGGGGAGATACCCGCCTGAGCCGCGACGGCCGACATCAACGCCGCGCCGATCGCGACCGCCGCGGCGAGCGACGCGCCCCCGATCGCGAGTGCCACCCCCGACCCGAGCACGGCCGACGACCGGCGCCGCGCGACGAGGATGCCGCCGAGGAACAGTCCCAGACAGACGAAAGGCAGCCAGAAGCCCACCGCGACCGCCAGCGCGTACACCGTGCGCACGAGGGAGAGGTTCTCGCCGGAGCCGAGGATCACGACGCGGTCGACGGACGGGATGAGCGCCGCGGCGCCCACGCCCTGCGCGGTCAGAGTCTGCTTCACCCGTTCGACGACCGCCCCCAGCTGGATGCCGACGCCGTCGTCGGTGCGCACGACGAGTCCGCCGCCGTCGGAGGTCGCGGTCGTGACGAGAGCGCGGTGGGCTGCCCGCGTGGTGGTCGCCCAAACCTCCGCGAAGGCGGGGGACTCGACGACGCGGGTGACGGCGCGCTCGACCGTCGCGGCGAGTCCGTCCGCCGCGGGTTGGCGGAGGAGGTCGAGCGCCGAGCTCGCCGCCGACGGCAGCCCGAGCGTCTGCACGCCGTCGATGACCGAGCCGGTGAGAGCCGCGAAATCGACCTTCTCCCCAATCGCGCTCATCGTCTCGTCGATGATCATCCCCTGCGCATCGGGATCGGATGCGAGCGGCGCGAGGGTCGCCGCGAACGCGTCTTCGTCCACCAGCTGCACCCGTGCCCACGATGTCACGACGGAGACCGGCACCAGGATCGCGGCCAGGACGACGCATGTGGCCGACGCCCAGGCTCGCCACCGGCCGCCGCGCGGGCTCGCTCCGGAGCCCGACACCTCCTCGCGCAGGCGAGCGTCCTCCTGCTCCAGCGCAGCGACGCGCGCCTCGAGCGGGAGCTCTGCGGAAGTGTCCCGAGACGGAGTCGAGGCATCCCGCCCGGTGTCGAAGCTCATGGCGTCAGTGTGCCCGCGGTGGGGTGTCGACGACAAACGGATGCTGCGAACTCGGCGCTCGCGTCACCTGTCGCAGGCGGCTCAGACGGTACGCAGGACCGCGACCACCTTGCCGAGCACGGTCGCCTCATCGCCGAGGATCGGCTCGAACGCGGAGTTGCGGGGGAGGAGCCATGTGTGGCCGTCGCGCTGGCGGAAGGTCTTCACGGTGGCTTCGCCGTCGAGCATCGCGGCGACGATGTCGCCGTTGTCGGCGGTCGCCTGCGACCGCACCACGACCCAGTCGCCGTCGCAGATCGCCGCGTCGATCATCGACTCGCCGCTCACCTTCAGCATGAACAGGTCGCCCTTGCCGACGAGCTGCCTCGGCAGCGGGAAGATCTCCTCGACCTGCTGATCGGCCGTGATGGGCACACCTGCGGCGATGCGACCGACGAGTGGCACGAGCGCTGCGTCGCCGACGGCGGGCCCCTCGTCGGCCGGATTCTCCGTGGCGGCCCCCGGCAGGTCGATCAGCACCTCCATCGCCCGCGTCTTGCCGGCGTCGCGGCGGAGGTAGCCGCTCAGCTCCAGCTGGTTCAGCTGGTGCGTGACGCTCGAGAGCGACTTGAGCCCGACGGCATCGCCGATCTCGCGCATGCTCGGCGGATATCCGTGGCGCGCGATCGAGCGCTGGATGACCTCGAGGATCGCGAGCTGCTTGTCGCTCAGGCTGCGGCGCCGGCGCGTCTGCGGCTTCTCCATGTCTGGCTCTCCTTCTGCTTCACGCTTCTGCACGGTTCTGCGTTGTGGTCTCCGACCGCTCTCGTCTTCGAATGTCGGAGGTCGGTGATGGGGTGTCCTCATCGAAACCGTATCCGGTTGCGATCCGGTCGCCCGGCTGATCTTCGCGTGTCGCGTTCGATCGGTCTGCGATTCACACCCGCTTGACAACCACACTTTATCGAATATAGGTTCGGAAGAGAACTTCGTACTCGGCTCTCCCGGCCGAGAGTCGAGTACGAAGATCCACTCTTGTGAAGCCCGAGGAGGACTCCGTGAGCACCATGCAGATCACCGCATCGCCGGCATTCGCCCCGCGCGTTCCCGCGACGCGGCTGCGACTGACCGCCCGCGGTCGCCGTGTCATCGCCGCGGTCGCCGCGTTCCCCGCCGTCGTCGCGCTCGCGCTCGCGATCCTGTCGAGCGGCGGCGCACTCGCGTCCGTCGAGCACGGAGCCCCCTCCGGGACGTTCACCGAGGTCACCGTCATGCCGGGCGACACGCTCTGGTCGATCGCCGAGTCCATCGCCCCTGCGGCCGACCCGCGCGATGTCGTGGACGAGATCGTGCGCGTGAACGCACTTTCGTCGGGCGCGCTGCAGGCAGGGCAGACCCTCGCGCTGCCGCCGCAGTACTCAGCGGGTCGGTGAGCATCCCGTCTACGATGGAGCACGTGAGTGCGAGTCTCGACGACCTCCCCCTGAGATCCGACCTTCGAGGGTTGGTTCCGTATGGCGCGCCGCAGGTGCCGCTCCCCGTCGCATTGAACGTCAACGAGAACACCCACTCTGTCCCCGAAGAGGTCGCCGACGACATCCTCGACGGCATCGCCCGGGCGCTGCGCGAGGTCAATCGCTACCCCGATCGGGAGTTCACGGCGCTTCGCGAGGGTTTCGCCGCGTACCTCGGCCACGGCCTGTCCGCTGACCAGATCTGGGCCGCCAACGGCTCGAACGAGGTTCTGCAGCACCTCTTGCAGGCGTTCGCGGGCCCGGGGCGGACCGCGTTCGGGTTCGCGCCGACCTATTCGATGTATCCGCTCCTCACTCGCGCCACGGGCGCGTCGTACGTGTCGGGCACCCGCGGTGTCGACTACACGCTCGAGGCGGAGGATGCCGCGGCGCAGATCGAGCGCGCCCAGCCCGACATCACGTTCCTGTGTGCGCCGAACAACCCGACCGGCACACCCCTCGGCCTCGACGTCATCGAGGCGGTGTACGACGCGACCGACGGCATCGTGATCGTCGACGAGGCCTATCAGGAGTTCGCGCCCCGTGACTCACGATCGGCGCTCACGCTCCTGCCCGGTCGCGAACGCATGGTCGTCTCTCGCACGATGAGCAAGGCCTTCGCTTTCGCCGGCGCGCGCGTCGGCTATCTCGCGGCCGACCCCGCCCTCATCGACGCCCTGCGTCTCGTGCGACTGCCGTACCACTTGAGTGCGCTCACGCAGGCGGCGGCGACCGCGGCCCTGCGCCACGCGCCCGCGATGCTCGCGATGGTGGACGAGATCGTCGCCCAGCGCGACCGCATGTCCGCGACCCTCGATGCCCTCGGATACGAACCGTTCGAGAGCTGGACCAACTTCGTGCTGTTCGCCGGCGTCGACGACCCGGCAGCCACATGGCAGGGACTGTACGACCGTGGCGTCCTCATCCGTGACGTCGGCATCCCGCGGAGCCTGCGGGTCTCGGCCGGCACCGAGGCCGAGACGACGGCGTTCCTCGATGCCCTCGCCTCGCTCGGCCCCGGCGGTGCGCGCGCTACTGGCGCTCTGTGACGGAGCCCGCTCAGGGCTGAGCGCCGTCGTCGGTAGACTCGGCACCATGACCAGCCCCGCCCCCCGCACGGCTTCCATCCGGCGCGCGACGAGCGAGTCCACCGTCGAACTCGAGCTGAACCTCGACGGCACGGGCCAGAGCCACATCGACACCACGGTCCCGTTCTTCGACCACCTGCTGACGGCCTTCGCGAAGCACTCGCTGACCGACCTCACGGTGCGGGCCTCGGGTGACACCGACATCGATGCGCACCACACCGTGGAGGACGTCGCGATCGTCCTCGGCCAGGCGATCCGTCAGGCGCTCGGCGACAAGGCCGGCATCGGGCGCTATGGCGACGCCCTCGTGCCTCTCGACGAGGCGCTCGCGCAGGCCGTGGTCGACATCAGCGGCCGACCGTACCTCGTGCACTCGGGCGAGCCCGCGGGCTACGAGTTCCACCTCATCGGTGGGCACTTCACCGGTGCCCTCGTGCGGCACACGTTCGAGGCGATCGCCTTCAACGGCGGACTGACCGTGCACGTGACGGTGCTCGGCGGGCGCGACCCGCACCACATCGCCGAGGCGGAGTACAAGGCGTTCGCGCGCGCGTTCCGGCAGGCGAAGGCTCTCGACCCGCTCGTCGAGGGCATCCCGAGCACCAAGGGCGCCCTGTGACGCAGCCTCTCGTCGCCGTCCTCGACTACGGCTCGGGGAACGTGCACTCCGCGGTGAAGGCCCTCGCGGCGGCGGGGGCGGACGCGCGGCTCACCGCCGATCGCGGGCTGATCCAGGATGCCGCGGGTCTCGTCGTGCCCGGCGTCGGCGCCTTCAGCGCCGTCATGGCGGCGCTGCGCGAGAGCCGCGGCGACGAGCTCATCGAACGGCGCCTCTCCGGCGGGCTCCCGGTCCTCGGCATCTGCGTCGGCATGCAGGTCATGTTCGAGCACGGCGTGGAGCGCGGCGTCGACACGGCAGGGCTCGGCGAGTGGCCGGGCGCCGTCACCGAACTGGATGCCCCGGTGCTCCCGCACATGGGGTGGAACACCGTCCGCGCGGGGGACGGGTCGACTCTCTTCGACGGCATCGAGGACGAGCGCTTCTACTTCGTCCACTCCTACGGCGCGCAGCACTGGTCGCTCGAGCCGATGCGGCCGTTCCGCGCGCCCGTCGTGACGTGGTGCGACTACGGCGCACCGTTCCTCGCGGCCGTCGAGAACGGCCCGCTCTCGGCGACGCAGTTCCACCCGGAGAAGAGCGGTGCCGCGGGCATCCGCCTGCTCTCGAATTGGATCGGGTCACTTCCCCGGTAGTCTCTGTCCTTGCATCCCTCGCCGGCGCGTCGCGCCGAACCCACCCTTTCTGGAGCCATGAACGATTTCGCGTCGACCCCCGAACTGATCCTGCTGCCCGCTGTCGACGTCGCCGCCGGCAAGGCCGTGCGCCTCACCCAGGGCGAGGCGGGCACCGAGACGAGCTACGGCGACCCGGTCGACGCGGCTCTCGCCTGGGCCCGTGACGGTGCGCAGTGGATCCACCTCGTCGACCTCGACGCCGCCTTCGGCCGCGGGAGCAACGTCGGCATCATCCGCAAGGTCATCCGGCAGCTGCGGGGCGTGCAGGTCGAGGTCTCCGGAGGCATCCGCGACGACGCGTCGCTCGAGGCCGCCCTCGAATCCGGCGCGGCCCGCATCAATCTCGGTACCGCCGCCCTCGAGAACCCGGAGTGGGCGGCGGATGTCATCGGCCGCTACGGCGAGGCCATCGCGGTCGGGCTGGACGTGCGCGGCACGACTCTCGCAGCGCGCGGCTGGACGAAGGAGGGCGGTGACCTCTGGCAGGTGCTCGACCGCCTCGAGGACGCCGGGTGCAGCCGCTATGTCGTCACCGACGTCACGAAGGACGGCACGCTGAAGGGCCCGAACCTCGAGCTCCTCCGCGACGTCACCTCGCGCACGACCCGCCCGGTCGTCGCGTCCGGCGGCATCTCGAACCTCGACGACATCGCCGCGCTGCGCGATCTCGTCCCGCTCGGCGTCGAGGGCGCGATCGTCGGCAAAGCCCTCTATGCGGGCGCCTTCACGCTCGCCGAGGCGCTGGATGTCGCCGCAGGCTGACAGTGCGGGCGTCCCCTGGGAGGGGCGCAGCTTCGAACCCAACCCGCACTCGGGCGACGACGGCTCTGCCGATCCGGCGCTGCTCGCGGCACTCGAGGCGTTCGGACGCGGTGACGGGGATGCCTCGGACATCGTCGCGGCCTACCGGAAGGCGCGTCTGCTGATCCCGCTCGTCGCGGAGGCGGGAGACCTCGGCGTCGCCCCGTCCGGTCACACGGTCGACAAGACGCAGGAGCTCTCCATCGTGACGGTGGCCGCGCCGGACGGACGCCGGGTCCTGCCGGTGTTCACGTCGGTCACCGCCCTCGCCGCATGGGATCCCACCGCGCGCCCCGTGCCGGCGGACGGTGTGCGGACGGCCCTGTCGGCGGCGGCGGATGACACCGAGCTGATCGTCATCGACCCGGCATCCGCGACGGAGTTCGTCCTGCGCCGCCCCGCCGTCTGGGCGATCGGGCAGGGCGAGGCGTGGGACCCCGCGCACCGGTCGCCGGAGGTCTTCGCCGGGCTCCAGGAGTCGATCGGCGGCGAACTCGGCGTGCTCGATCTCTCCGTCGCCGACGGCGACCCGACCGGGCGTCTGCGCGGGCCCGAGCTCGTCGTGCGCCTGCACCTCGTCGACGGGCTCGACCAGAGCCGGCTCGACGCGATCCTGCAGCGCCTCGCCGCGCGGTGGGCGGCCGATGACCGGATCGCCGTGCTCGTCGATTCGCTGACCGTCAAGCTCGTCCGTGCGTAGCCCTGGCGGCGTCCGCGCCGTTCAGTTGACGGGACCGGTCCACTTCTCGCCGGGGCCCTGCCCGATCGCATCGGGGATGACGGATGCCTCGCGGAACGCCAGCTGAACCGACCGCAGTCCGTCGCGGAGCGACCGGGCGTGCATGTCGCTGATCTCGGGGGCGCCGGCGGTGATGAGGCCCGCCAGTGCGTTGATGAGCTTCCGCGCCTCGTCGAGGTCGGTCTGCGTCTCGGGGGAGTCGGCGAGGCCGACTTTCACGGCCGCGGCGCTCATGAGGTGCACGGCCGCCGTCGTGATGACCTCGACGGCCGGCACGTCGGCGATGTCGCGCGACGCGGCCGCGGCGGCGCGCTCCTGCTCCTCCCAGCGGGCGAGGCGCTCGTCGTCGGCGGAGGGGGAAGGGGAGACGTTCGTGTCCACGGGTCGCTTTCTGCTAGACTTGCCGCGCACCGGAGTGTTCTGCTCCGGATCGAAAGTGGATCACATCCCACCCGCGCTTGCCGCTCCAGGCTACCGGGTCTCGCACTCCGCCCGGCCCGCCGGGTAGCCACCGTGGACTTCCACGGCGGAACAGGGTGCAGAACTTCCAGCCGACGTTCGCGTCGTGCGGGGTGGACGTGAATCGCTTCCGCCCGAGACACCACCGTGTCCGGGGCATCCACCCGTACGACAGAGGAGTTCCGCATCAGCGATCCCCGCACCAATGACCGCATCCGCGTCCCCGAGGTCCGCCTCGTCGGCCCCGCGGGTGAGCAGGTCGGCGTCGTCCGCATCGAGGTCGCCCTGCGCCTCGCTCAGGAGGCGGACCTCGACCTCGTCGAGGTCGCACCCAACTCGAAGCCGCCCGTGGTCAAGATCATGGACTACGGGAAGTTCAAGTACGAGACGGCGCAGAAGGCCAAGGAAGCACGTCGCAACCAGGCCAACACGGTCCTCAAGGAGGTCCGCTTCCGCCTGAAGATCGAGGCGCACGACTACACGACGAAGCTCAAGCGTGCCGAGGGCTTCCTGCAGGCCGGCGACAAGGTCAAGGCCATGATCCTCTTCCGCGGTCGCGAGCAGTCCCGTCCCGAGCAGGGTGTGCGTCTGCTGAAGAAGTTCGCCGAGGACGTCGCCGAGTTCGGCACGGTCGAGTCGAACCCCACGATCGACGGTCGCAACATGGTCATGGTGGTCGCCCCGCACAAGAACAAGTCCGAGGTCAAGACCGAGCAGAACGCCCAGCGTGACGCCAAGAAGGAGGCGGCGCGCCAGGCGCGATCCGGCTCCACGGCATCCGCCACGGATGCCCCCGCCGAATCCGCCGCCGCGGAGTAACGGCCCCCAGACTCCCGCGATGTCGGGAACCACAACGAAGGATAGAGACATGCCGAAGCAGAAGACCCACTCGGGTGCCAAGAAGCGCTTCAAGGTCACCGGTAGCGGAAAGATCATGAAGCAGCAGGCGAACCTCCGCCACAACTTCGAAGGCAAGCCCACCAAGCGCACCCGTCGCCTGTCGCAGGACCAGGTCCTCGCTCCCGGTGACGCGAAGGTCGCCAAGAAGCTCCTCGGCCTCTGAGCCGCGCACGACGTTAGGAAAGATCAGAAATGGCTAGAGTCAAGCGGGCTGTCAACGCCCACAAGAAGCGTCGCGTCATCCTCGAGCGCGCCTCCGGTTACCGGGGTCAGCGTTCGCGCCTGTACCGCAAGGCGAAGGAGCAGGTCACCCACTCGCTCGTCTACGCGTACCGCGACCGCCGCAAGCGCAAGGGCGACTTCCGCCGCCTGTGGATCCAGCGCATCAACGCTGCCGCGCGCCAGAACGGCGTCACCTACAACCGCTTCATCCAGGGTCTGGGTCTCGCGGGCGTGCAGGTCGACCGTCGTATGCTCGCCGAACTCGCGGTGAACGAGCCGGCGACCTTCGCGTCGCTCGTCGAGACCGCCAAGAAGGCGCTCCCGGCCGACGTCAACGCGCCCAAGGCGTAAGCGATTCTGCACGTGACGACGGGGCGTCCCCTCTCGGGGGCGCCCCGTCGTCGTGCGCGCGGCGCGCTGCCGGTCGGCAGGCGCGGAGGGGCGGGTCGGGTGGCCCGGCACCCGCAGATCGGCGCCTCTGAATCCGGCGGACAGCGGGCCGCCCCGGCTAGAGTCGGAGCGTGCTCGAGAACCCCCGGTCCCCGCGCGTGCGCGCGGTCGCGAAACTGACCAAACGCAGCGCCCGGCAGGAGACGGGGCTGTTCCTGCTCGAGGGCCCCCAGGCGGCGCGCGAGGCGCTCGCCTACCGCCCCGACACCCTGGTCGAGATCTTCGCGACACCGACGGCGCTCGAGCGCCACCAGGACATCCGCGACGCCGCGGAGGAAGCAGGGCTCGAGATCGTCTTCACGACCGAGTCGGTGCTGGATGCCATGGCCGACACCGTCACGCCGCAGGGCATCGTGGCCGTCGCTCGGCAGTCGCCCACATCGCTGAAGGACGTCTTCGCGGCATCCCCTCGCCTCATCGCGATCTGCGAAGAGGTGCGCGACCCCGGCAACCTCGGCACCATCATCCGCGCCGCCGATGCCTCGGGAGCCGACGCGGTCGTCCTCACCGGCCGCACGGTCGACCCGTACAACCCGAAGGTCGTGCGCGCCACGACGGGGTCGCTGTTCCACGTTCCGGTGGCCGTCGGCGCCGACCTCGCCACGACCGTCGAGCGGGCCCACGCGAGCGGTCTGCGCGTCATCGCCGCCGACGTCGGGGGAGACGACTTCCTGGCGCGTCGCGACCTGCTCGCCGAGCCCACCGCGTGGCTGTTCGGGAACGAGGCGCGCGGCCTCGACGAGTCCGCCCTGGAGCGCGCCGATCTGGCGCTGCGGCTGCCGATCTACGGCCGCGCCGAGTCGCTCAACCTCGCCACGGCGGCGAGCGTGTGCCTGTACGAGACGGCCTTCGCGCAGCGCGCAGCAGGCTGATCGCAGGTGTTCCGGCCGGGTTACGACTCGATCAAGATCTTGTGCACAGCTTGAGAGATCGTGGGGGACCGCGCCTAGGCTGACCCCATGGCGACCCCCGACCCTGCTCCTGCGACCTCGAACATCTCCGTGCGCCGTGGCGATCCTCTCGTCGTCATCACGGGAGTGCAGAAGCACTACGGCGACTTCCAGGCGCTGAAGGACATCGACCTCACCGTCCACCGCGGCGAGGTCGTCGTCGTGATCGGCCCGTCCGGTTCGGGAAAGTCGACGCTCTGCCGCACGATCAATCGGCTCGAGACGATCACGAGCGGTTCGATCACGATCGACGGCACGGAACTGCCGGCCGAGGGTAAGGCGCTCGCCGAGCTCCGGGCCGACGTCGGCATGGTGTTCCAGGCGTTCAACCTGTTCTCCCACCTCACGATCCTCGAGAACGTCACGCTCGGCCCCATCAAAGTCAAAAAGATGAAGAAGGCGGATGCCGAGGTGCTCGCCCGCACGCTGCTCGAGCGTGTCGGGGTGGCGCAGCAGGCATCCAAGCTCCCGGCGCAGCTCTCGGGCGGCCAGCAGCAGCGCGTCGCGATCGCGCGGGCCCTCGCGATGAAGCCGAAGGTCATGCTCTTCGACGAGCCCACGAGCGCCCTCGACCCCGAGATGATCAACGAGGTCCTCGACGTCATGGTCGGTTTGGCGGAAGAGGGCATGACCATGGTCGTCGTCACGCACGAGATGGGGTTCGCGCGCAAGGCCGCCGACCGTGTGGTCTTCATGGCCGACGGCCAGATCGTCGAGGAGGCCGCCCCCGACGAGTTCTTCACGGCCCCCAAGAGCGACCGGGCGAAGGACTTCCTCTCCAAGCTCATCATGCATTGACAGACCCCCGCGCAGCACCAGCGCGGGCCGCAGAGAGATACGCAACCAGGAGGATCACATGCGCAAGACCCGCATCGCCGGCGCGTTCGCCGGCATCGCCATCGCAGCACTCGCCTTCACCGCCTGCAACAGCGGCACACCCGGCGAACCCACCGACCCCTCCGGCGACGGAGGATCGACGGGGGATGCCACGTGGTTCACGGTCGCCGATCCGAAGCCGACGGTGGACGGCAGCGACACCGTCAAGGCGATCACCGCGCGCGGCAAGGTCAAGGTCGGGGTCAAGGAGGACCAGCCGAACCTCGGCTATCTCGACCCGGCGACGGGGGAGCGCAGCGGCTTCGACGTCGACATCGCCCGCTGGATCGCCGCCTCGCTCGGCTACGACGAGAAGGACATCGAGTTCCAGCCGATCGACTCCGCCAACCGCGAGCAGGCGATCGTCAACGGCGACATCGACTACTACGTCGGCACGTACTCGATCACCGACAAGCGCAAAGAGCAGATCTCGTTCGCCGGTCCCTACTTCGTCACAGGGCAGGGCCTGCTCGTGGCTGCCGACTCCGACCTCAAGGGCGTCGACTCGCTGACCGCCGACACCGTCGTGTGCTCGGTCACCGGGTCGACCTCGATCCAGCGGATCAAGGAGGAGACACCCGCCAAGACCGTGGAGCTCAGCAAGTATTCGGAGTGCGTCGAACAGCTCAAGAACGGGCAGGTCGACGCTGTCACGACCGACGAGGCGATCCTCATCGGCTACGCGGCGCAGGACCCCGACAACCTGAAGGTCGTGGGTGAGCCCTTCAGCGAGGAGCGCTACGGCATCGGCGTGAAGAAGGGCGACACGGCGTTCGTGGAGTTCATCAACACGACGCTCACCGACGGCGGCGACATCTGGACCGCGATCTTCGACAAGAACCTGGGCAAGGCGGGCGTCAAGGGGACGCAGCCGAAGGTCGACCCCGTCGGCTGAGTCCAGCGGGCGGCGCCGGCTGCCCCCGCGCCCCCCCCCCCCCCCCCCACCCGCCCGGTCCGGCGCGGCCGAAAGGCCC
>JASCPG010000120.1 GCA_029960085.1 Microbacteriaceae bacterium PS02067
CCGCGGGCGGTGTCGTGGGAGCCGCGGCCGCGAGCGGCGCGCTCGGGAGTGTCGGCGCGCTCGTCGGGGTCGCCGCCGCCGCGGTCCTCGTGGTCGGAGGCGTGGCGACCGCCGTCGTCGTCCCGCAGCTGGTCGCTCAGGCCGAGACGACCGCGTCGACGAGCGCGGATGCCGGCCGGGATACCGACGCCGCAGCGGATGCCTCGTCGGACGATGACGCCGCCGCGCCGGTGGCATCCGCATCGCCCCAGCCGAGTGACCTGCCTTCGACGACGCCGACAGCGAGCATCCCGGTCGACGACGTGTCGCCGGCCCCCGCTCCCGCGCGTCCGCGGGCGCGTCCTCCCCAGCCGCCGGCACCTGCGCCGACCCAGCCCGCCGCGCAGCCGACGACACCTTCCGCACCGACGCCCACCCCGACGCCCACGCCGACTCCGGAGCCGACGCCGACACCCACCCCGACCCCCGAACCGACGCTCAGCCCGGAGCCGACACCCACCCCCACACCCACGCCCACACCCACACCC
>JASCPG010000121.1 GCA_029960085.1 Microbacteriaceae bacterium PS02067
GGCTGCCGCGATCGACGGCGGGCGCTGGCGTTCGGCGCGCGCGCGCATCGCCTCTTCGCGGGCCGCGCGGCGCAGGGCGTCGCGCGCCTCGGCCTCGTCGAGCACGCTCGCCGCGCGAGACCCGGCCGACGCGGTGAGCGGGCGCGGCAGCTCCCGTGGTGTCCACGCGATGCGATCGGATGCCAGCGACACGTCCTGCAGCTCGGTGGCGGCGCGCGCCACGACGGGCTCGGCGACACGGATGTCGGCGCGGCGCCGCACGACGGACATCCGCTGCAGCAGGACGAGAGCCGATACGGCAAGGAAGACGGATGCCACGAGAATCAGCGCCGAGCCGGTCGACGCGAGGACGAAGCCACCCCACACGCCGAGTCCGATCGACGCCGCCGCGACGAGGGTCGCGAGCATCCGCGCCCGGCGGCGCGCACGGCTGCGTCGCATCTCGGGGCGCTCCTTCGCGGCACGCGCCTCGGCGGCGGCGCGTTCGCGCGACGCCGCGGCCTGCGCCTTCGCG
>JASCPG010000122.1 GCA_029960085.1 Microbacteriaceae bacterium PS02067
ACCCAATCCCGCCGCGCGAGATCTTCGCCCGTGGCGCCGCCGCCTTCGACGTGTCCTGCCGCCAGGTCCGGCGGCAGTGCGTGCACCGGTAGCGGCGCACCCGGACCAGCAGCGTCGTCGGCCGATGCCCGAACGGCTCATGCGCCAGCGGCCGCGTCACCGTGTCACGCGGCACGCCCTCCGCGCCGCACTTCCGACACCACGGGTCGTCCTCGACGACGCGGCACTCCAGCACCGCCCGATCAGGCTCGAGCAGCTGCCCGACGGCTTGAAGGCCGAGCTCGCCGAGACGGCAGAACGTGGTCAGGTCAGGGGTCACGAACGTAGGGTGGTGCAAGTCGAGGTCTTCCGGCGGATGGTGAGCGTGAGAACTTCCACCCTGGAAGACCTCGACGCCTATCCGCGAACCAGCCGACGGTCCCGGGCTACACCCTCAACTGCGAAGAGCC
>JASCPG010000123.1 GCA_029960085.1 Microbacteriaceae bacterium PS02067
CGGTCGCCGCAGCGGCCATCCACCGCGACGAGCGCAAGGGCGAGATCCCGAGCGACCACGTGCCGGTGTCGGTCGACCTCGACCTGGCGGGCCCCGATGACGACGACCGTCCGATGATCTGGTGATCGCCGGGCCCGCTCATCCCTCCGGGTCGAGGTCCTCCGCGACGACGTCTCCGCCCGGCCCGTAGCGCAGGAGTAGCGTGCCCGACGGGCCGCTGACCGCCGGTGCCAGCAGCCGTAGCGTCGTCGGCGCGGCACCGCTCGGGAAGACCCGCTTGCCCTCCCCGAGCACGACCGGATGGACCCAGAGCTTCAGCTCGTCGTAGAGGCCCGCGGCCAGCAGCGTCTGTACGAAGTCGATGCTGC
>JASCPG010000124.1 GCA_029960085.1 Microbacteriaceae bacterium PS02067
CGGTCGCCGCAGCGGCCATCCACCGCGACGAGCGCAAGGGCGAGATCCCGAGCGACCACGTGCCGGTGTCGGTCGACCTCGACCTGGCGGGCCCCGATGACGACGACCGTCCGATGATCTGGTGATCACCGGGCCCGCTCATCCCTCCGGGTCGAGGTCCTCCGCGACGACGTCTCCGCCCGGCCCGTAGCGCAGGAGCAGCGTGCCCGACGGGCCGCTGACCGCCGGTGCCAGCAGCCGCAGCGTCGTCGGCGCGGCACCGCTCGGGAAGACCCGCTTGCCCTCCCCGAGCACGACCGGATGGACCCAGAGCTTCAGCTCGTCGTAGAGGCCCGCGGCCAGCAGCGTCTGTACGAAGTCGATGCTGC
>JASCPG010000125.1 GCA_029960085.1 Microbacteriaceae bacterium PS02067
GGCGGACCCCGTAGAGCGGGTCGCCGGCGTGACCGCGGTGCCCGAGCGTGTCTTGCTGAACCCGCTGCCGGGTCCGGTCCAGGGCGTCGCCGGCGAGACGGACGACGTGGAACGGGTCCATCACCGGGACCGCGTCGGGGAGCTCTTCGGCCGCGGCGGTCTTGAACCCGGAGAACCCGTCCATCGCGACCACCTCGATCCGGCTCGACCACTCCGCAGGCCGGGCGGCGAGCCACTGCTTGAACACCTGCTTCGAGCGGCCCTCGACCATGTCCAGCAGCCTGGCCGGGCCCGTCTTGTTCCTCGCGGGGGTGAGGTCGATGATCACGGTCACGTACTTCTCGCCAAACCGTGTGTGACGCCA
>JASCPG010000126.1 GCA_029960085.1 Microbacteriaceae bacterium PS02067
TTGCCGTTGTGCACGAGCACGATCCCGTAGGGCGCGTTGACGTAGAACGGCTGCGCCTCTTCTTCGCTCGAGGCGGTGCCCTTCGTCGCGTAGCGCCCGTGCCCGAGCCCGATCGTGCCGAGCAGGGCCCGCATGTCGCGCGTGCGGAACGCCTCGCGCACCTGTCCCTTGGCCTTGAACAGGTGGATGACGCCGTTCGGCTCCGCGGTCGCGATGCCGGTCGAATCCTGGCCGCGGTGCTGGAGCAGGAGCAGGGAGTCGTAGATCTCCTGGTTGACGTTCGCCTGACCGACGACGCCCACGATTCCGCACATTGGTGTTGCTCTGTCCGTTTCTGGGT
>JASCPG010000127.1 GCA_029960085.1 Microbacteriaceae bacterium PS02067
GTCCACACCCGGTCGAGGCGCCCCCGACCGGCCCGCTGGTCGCGTGTCAGGAGCACCGACAGGTGCGGATGCCCCTCGGCCTCCGCGTGCGCGTCGCGCATGAGCCGCGCGTTGGTCGAGTCGACGTGGTCGATCACCTGGAGGCGAGGCGCCACGGCGGCGGCGAGTGGGTAGCCCTCTTCGCGAAGTGACATGCCGCCACGATACGCCGCCGCCCCGCCGCGGCCACCCGCGCGGTTCATTCGCCACTTCCTGCGGGAATGGATGCCCTATACCCGGACGTTCTGGCATGTGAAGCCGCGGGGCGGGCGCGACCAGGCCTGGGGAGAGTGCACAGG
>JASCPG010000128.1 GCA_029960085.1 Microbacteriaceae bacterium PS02067
GAGTTGGTCGACACCGACCTGCCCGACCCCACCGCCGTCTGGGTCGACGGCGAACGCCTGCGGCTGCCAGCTCCGACCGAGCCCGGTACGTACTCCGTGCAGTACCAGAACAAGGACTCGCAGGAGCAGAAAGCGGCAGCTCGCGTGCGCATCCAGGTGTCACCGAGCGAAGGCGCTGCGAACGTCGCGCCCCGCCCGAAGCCGGTCACGGCGCGCACCGTCGCGGGCACGACCTTGCGCATCCCGATCCCGCTCGAGGGCATCGATCCGGACGGCGATTAGGTCGAGCTTGTCGGCCTAGCCTCCAACCCCGCGAAGGGGCGCGTGACC
>JASCPG010000129.1 GCA_029960085.1 Microbacteriaceae bacterium PS02067
GATCACCAGATCATCGGACGGTCGTCGTCATCGGGGCCCGCCAGGTCGAGGTCGACCGACACCGGCACGTGGTCGCTCGGGATCTCGCCCTTGCGCTCGTCGCGGTGGATGGCCGCTGCGGCGACCGCGTCGGCGAAGGCGTGCGACCCGAGGACGAAGTCGATGCGCATGCCCTCGTTGCGGGGGAAGCGCAGCTGCTTGTAGTCCCAGTACGTGAAGCCGCTCGGCACGAGCGGGCGCACCGTGTCGGCGAGCCCGGCGTCGAGCAGGGCGCGGAACGCTTCGCGCTCGGGCGGCGAGACGTGCGTCGACACGCCGTCCACGACCGT
>JASCPG010000012.1 GCA_029960085.1 Microbacteriaceae bacterium PS02067
GCGCGACCCCGTCGACGTCGGCGGGGTCGCGCTGCCACGCCCGCCGGCTTCCAGCTCGCCTTCGTCTTCGGACTGGCCGCCGCGCTGGCCTGCACGGTGCTCGCCGCCTTCATCCCCGCGCCCCGGCGCGGCACCGAGAGCCATCCGGCCCTGCCCGGGCGGCGCTGACGGCGGACGGCACGGTGCCGGCGGGCGCTCGAAGCGCGCCACCGGCACTGTCCTGGACAGGGCACCTCAATCGGTGATCGTGAGGGCGTCCCCCGCGGTCAGGACCGGAACCGTCGATCCCGGATTGGTCACGTTGATCGCCCCGGGCAGGTGCGGGGTGTCCGCGCCGTTGAACACGACGGTGATATGTCCGAGCGAACCGAGGTTCCGGGCGGCGACGTCACCCACCGCCGTGATGGGATAGCGGACGTCGTTGACCAGGAAAGCCTGGCCCGGGGCGATCTCGCCGACGACCGGCTCGACCTTGACGAAGTAGCAGTACTCCTTCAGCATGTCGGGGGCCTCTTCGCCGAACAGGACGAGCATATCCTGCTCGGCGAACAACGCCGCCTCCGGCCCGGCGCCGGTCACTTCGGTTTCATAGATGACGGACATTGTTCTCCTCCTAGTTGGATGTGCAGTATCGACGAGACCGCGCCGCAGCATGGCCCACGCGGACCCTCAGCTCGAGTACACCCCGATGCTGGCCAGCCACGCCCCCGCGACCCGCGGAACGCCGTTGACGAATCGCGAGTAGAGGACGGACGGCACGCCGACCTGCACGGTCTCGGCCTCGGCCTCGGCCAGGCCGAGGCCGACCGGGATGAAGTCGCACGCATTCTGGGTGTTGATCGCGAACAGGGCCGGGAGCGCCATCGACGGCGGGATCGTACCCTTGCCGATCTCGACTCCGATCAGCGAGCCGATGATGGAGCCGATGACTCCGCCCGGGCCCAGCAGCGGCGACAGGAACGGGAGCGAGCAGATGAAGCCGAGAGCGAGCAGGCCCCAGATGCTGCCGGCCAGCGGCGCCAGAAGCGAAGAGAACCAGGTCCCGAACCCCGACGCGTTGATGATGCCGATCAGCATCGCGACGAACGCCATGAAGGGGATGACCGTGGTGAGCATCGTCTGCACGGCGTCGCGCCCGGCCTGGTAGAAGATGCTGACGACGCGACCGGCGCCGAGGCCGATCACCTCGAGCAGCGACTTCTTGCGCTTCTGGGCGATGTGCTCCGAGATCTTCATGTCGGTGTTCCACGTGGGCGTGTCGCCGGATGCCGCGGCATCCGTCGCCTCTGCCGCACCGGAGGCCGCAGAGGCCTCTCCCGTGAAGGTGGCGGCCGCGGCGGCGGTCACCGGCGCTTCTGCCGGCGCCACCTGGTCCACGCCGACGGCGGACACGTAGATGTCCTCCGTGATGTACTGCGCGAGCGGTCCGCTCTTGCCGGTGGACATGATGTTGATGGTCGGGATGCCGGCCTTGGGGTACAGGCCGCATCGGAGCGTGCCGCCGCAGTCGATCACCGCGGCGAACACCTCGTCGTCGGGGACCCGGGTGGCGAACCCGTTGACGGGCTCGGCGCCGGTGAGCTCGGCGATCCTGTCGACGACGTCGGGCTTCATCCCGCCGCCGACCACGTAGAGGAGCTTGTTGCGCTTGTCGGTGGGCTGAATGGTCAGCGGTCCGCCGTAGCCTCCGCCGCCTCGGCGGACGGTGATGGCGTGGTACTCGGTCATGTTGTCTGCCCCTTATGCCTTGACTGCCGGCTGCTTGCTGAGAGTGACGCCCTGCTGCTTGCTGACCCACGCGGTCGTCAGGTCGGTGAACCAGCCGCCGACGAAGTTCATGACGAGGCCGACCAGCAGGTAACGGATGGCGAGCTCACCCGTGTTGAGCCCGAGCGTCGTGATGCCACTGGCGATGCCGAGCCAGATGAACAGCTCACCGGGGTTGATGTGCGGGAACACGCCATTGCTCGTGTGGCAGAACTGCGCCGCCGAGGCGAAGTAGCTCGGCTTGTAGCGCTCGGGCATGAAGCGGCCCAGCGAGTGGACCATGGGGTTTCCGAGCATGAACGCTCCGACGAACGGGAGCACCATGTAGCGCAGCAGCGGGTTGCCCCCCGCCTTCTGCGCGAACGAGTTCACCCGGTTCTCACCGATCAGCTGGATGAGCGAGTTCATCGCCACCAGCAGGATCAGTACAAGGGGCACGATGGTGCCCATCCAGCTTATGAAGGTGTCAGCACCCGACTGGAAGAGGGCGATGAACCACTCCGCCGCGGCGACGAGATAATCCATGTCAGTTCTCCTTTCCTACTCGTGACTTTCGCGAGAATCGTGCGCCGATGCGCGCGAAGGGCCCCGGGGGCTCTTCGGGCATGCGGCCGGCCGTGAAGGCCGTGTAGTTGTCGTCGGCGTTGACCACGGCCTGACGCACCGCCTTGGGCAGGCGCGGCCGGTCCGCCACGAGGCGGCGGAGGTCGCGGATGCGGACGCCGTCGAAGGCGGGGAACTCGCGGAAGCGACTGAACACGGTGACTCCGGTCAGATACACCCCCTCGCGGATGCCGCCGTCCTCGTCGAGACGGAACATGACGATCGCGCCCCGGGTGAAGAGGTTCTGATGCTTGCCGATCGCGACTTTGCCGTGCTCGCGCAGCCGGCCGTAGGTGCGGGAGAAGTTGCTCATCTGCCGCATCGACAGCGCCATATGGATGCCGTAGAAGACGGCGAACGCGAGCAGGATCTGCCAGTAGTTCATGAGGTGGGTCCCTTCAGGAAATGGAGCAGGTATTCGTGGAATGACGTGGAGGCACTGACGCGATCGAGGAAGTCCTTATCGGCGGCGAGGCGGATGATCTCGTCGTACAGCTGCACGAGGAGGTCGTCGTAGCCGCCGGAATCCTCGGGCAGCAGCAGCAGGAAGACGATCCGCACCCCCGTCTCGTGGGGGTCGCGCCGGGCGACGCCCACCGCGAAGGTGAGCTCGTCGATGGACGGATCGGACAGGTGCGGGAATCCGAGGTGCTCGTCCAGGCGCATCGCGCGGGTTTTCTCGCGCTGCTCGACCCGCTCCCGGACGTGGCCGGAGATCTCGCCACGGGCGACCATGGCATCCATCAGCGATGCCAGCAGCTGCTCATACGTGTCCTGTGGTTCGAGCACGTAGAACTGCTCCGGTATCGCGAGCCCGGCGACCAGGTGGTCCAGCCCCGTCAGCCGCGCACCCCAGTACGCGTGCGCCCGCGCCCGGCGCACCCAGTTCACGAACTCCTGCTGGTCGAAGTCGGCGCGCAGCCGCAGGATCGGCAGGGTGGTCTCGATCTCCGCTCCGGGAGGAGCGACGACCACATCGAACCCGCTGAGCGAACGCTCGTCGACCGACGCCGGGGCGAGGACGACCAGTTCGACATCGTCCGAGACGAGTTCGGCCAGACGCATGCGCAGCAGGCTCGTCGACACCGTCCCGGGCACGGCGACCACGGCCACACGCGTCCGCTTCGGCGTGCGCTTGTGCTGCTCGTGGAGGAAGACCTCGAAGTACGCGGCGATGAAGTCCAGCTCGTCGTCAATGACGTCGCCACCGTGCTCGCTCTCGATGACGTCCTTCGCGATCTCCGCCATACGGAAGGCGACCGGATACGAGTCGCGGATGCCGGGCACGTCCGTGCCGAGACGGACGTGGTAGCGCATGCGATTGAGCAGAAACGCGATGTGCTGGACGAACTTCTCGAGCAGATCGAGGTCCTCCATCGCGAGGGTCAGCCCCATCTCGGCGCGGATGCGCGCCATGATCGAGTCCACGAGCAGCTGGTCGTCGGCCGAGAGCGTCGAGGGCGCATCGCTCTCCTGCAGCGGAGTGCGCATGGCCGCCAGCGGGAGGGCCAGGAAGAGGGCCTCGGCGTCCGGCACGTCGGAGGGCAGGTGCGGCTTGCTCGCTAGCAGCAGCTCTGCGGCACAGCGGTGGGCCGCCGTTCCGATCAGCGCCTCGTAGGAGCTCGGCAGCTCCGTCACCGCATGCCCGCTGCGCACTCGATCGACCATCACGGCATGCCAGCGCGCTAGCCGGTCGGCCGTGTCGCCGTCGAACTGATGGCGCGCGGCGACCGCATCGACGCGCTCCCGCTGCCACGCCGGCTGCCCGTGGGTGTAGATGTCGTCGAAGAACACGTCGAGCAGCACGTGGCGGATGGGCAGCTCCTCCCCCTCCAGCCAGTAGCCCACGTGCGTCCGGGCGCGTAGGCGGATCAGATAGGCGTCGAGCACCGACCGGAGCTTGGCGAGGTCGGCGGCCGCCGTGGAGCGGCCGACCTTCATGTCCTCCGCCAGCGCCTCCACCGACACCGGCGCGTCCTGGATGAGCAGAGTCTCGAAGATGTACGCCTGACGCCGGGCGGTGTCGTTGAACGACTCCCGGCGGCGCGCGCCGCGGGCACTGCGCGCGTACCGCTCCGGGTCGAGAACGACCAGGCGGTAGCGCGCCTGGTCCTCGAGGACGATGCGTGCTGCGGGGGCCAGCGTCGCGTTCAGCGCGCGGATGTCATTCTCGATCGAGCGGACACTCACGCCGCCCGTGCGCGCGAGGTCCTCGCGGGCCACCGTGAGAGCGGTCTCCAGGTGGTCGAGGATCTTCTCTGATCTGTTCATGTGAAGCCGGTGTCGCCGGGGGCTGACTATCCGCGGGATTTGCCGCCGGTGACCGCGTACGTGGTCGCCGTGATGTAGGACGCGCGGTCCGAGAGCAGGTAGACCACGAGGTCGGCGATCTCCGAGAGCTTCCCGGGCCGACCGAGCGGAATGACCTTCTTGTAGTCGGTCGACAGCTGGTCGGGGCGGATCCCGCGCGTGTAGGCGAGCGCCTCGTTGTAGGCGGGGGTGGTCAGTCCGGTCGGCTCGTTAATGCCCGGCGCGACGCCGACCACGCGCACATTGTGCGGCGCAAGCTCCTTGCCCCACGAGCGGGTGAAGCCGTTGAGTGCGCCCTTGGTCGCCGAGTAGGCGCTCTGGCCCACGGAACCTTCCACGCCCGCCTCCGAGGTGAGGTTGACGATCACGCCCCCGCCTGCGGCGATCATGTGGCGCGCGGCGGCCTGGGCCGCGAAGAGAGCGCCCTTGACGTTGATCCCGAACATGATCTCGTACGACCGGTCGTCCAATTCGTACTCGGGGTGCTCGCCCACGACGTCCACCAGCAGTCGCGGGAGGTTGACCCCCGCGTTGTTGACGAGGCCGTCGAGCCGTCCGGTGCGCTCGATGATCGCGTCGACGGCGCCGACCACCTGTGCACGGTCGGTGATGTCCGCGTGCACGCGGGCGTCGGAGAGGTCGTCAAGCTGGGTCTCGACCGAGATGTCCAGCACCACGGCGGTGGCGCCGGCCTCGCGCAGCCCGCCCACGATGGCGGCGCCGATGCCCGATCCGCCACCCGTGACGGCTACGACCTTCGATGTGATGTCGATCCAGGAATCCACCATTGGAATTCATCGCCTTTCGCAAAGTGTCTGTGGTTTGGACACTACTGCGACGTCGGATCGCTTCGGTACCGGGATTCGCCTCGCTTATTTCGGTGGTGCGGAAGCCGGGTGGACTATTGGCCCGCGAGCCCACTCGGCGCTGCGGAGCACAATGCGGCTACGGCGCTCGGCGCTCGGCGCTCGGCGCTCGGCGCGTCCGCGATAGGCGGTCGGGGTGAAGGCCGTCTCGGCGAGGAACTGGCGGTTCAAGTTCGACAGATCGCGATAGCCGACATCGTGGGCGATCGCGGCGACGGCGGCGCTCGAGCCGTCCAGCAGCTTGCACGCCACCACCGCTGCGAACACCGGGAGTATCGGCAAACTGGCCAGCGCGGACCTTCGGGTGACGACTCGGCTCCAAGCATCTGGATAGTATCCAGTCGTACACAAAACACGACGAGTTGGAACCGCGCGGGGAAGACCGCGCGGAACCCGGCCCGATGGATCTCGATACTCCCCGACTCAAGCGGCTGCCGCAGCGAATCGAGCGCGTGGGCGCTGTACTCCCCCGCCTCATCGAGGAACAGGATTCCTCCCGATGCGCGCGCGATCGCGCCGGGCCGCACCGTGCGGCTCCCGCCGCCGATGAGCGACGCCATGCTCGCGCTGTGGTGCGGCGCTTCGAAGGGCGGCGTCCGGGTGAGGCTCCGAACCGGAACCCCCGACAAGGAACGCAGCGCGGCGCTCTGCACCGCCTCCTCGTCACCGAGGTCGGGCAGGATCCCCCGCATCCGCTGGGCGAGCATCGTCTTGCCGGCCCCCGGTGGCCCGCTCATGAGCACGTGGTGACCACCCGCGGCGGCGAGGATGAGCGCCTCGACGGCATCTCGCTGTCCGATCACGTCCTCGAGGTCGGGCACCGTGTCCTCGAGCGCATCGGCGGTTCCGGTCAGAGGCATCGGATCCTCGTCGACGGGATCGACCTCGAGCCCGTGATGGCGCGCCACCTCGCGCAGTGACACCGCCCCGAACACCTCGACTCCCGGGACGAGTCCCGCCTCTTCGCGGTTCGCCCACGGCACGACGACCTTCCGCACGCCCGCCCGCATCGCGGCGACGACGGCGGGGAGCACACCGGCGCCGGGTCGCAACCGCCCATCGAGCCCCAGTTCGCCGATGTGCGCCGTGGTGAGGAGCGACGCGGCATCCATCGGCGCCTGCGTCGCGAGCGCGGCGATCGCGATGGCCAGATCGAGAGCTGACCCGTGTTTCGGGAGGCTCGCGGGCGAGAGATTCACCGTGAGTTTCCGACGCGGCAGCGGCAGCCCGCTGTTCGCGCACGCGTTGTGCACGCGCTGCGTCGCCTCGCCGATGGCCTTGTCCGCAAGGCCGATGATCGTGAAGCCCGGTGTCTGCTGCGAGAGGTCCGCCTCGACCTCGACGAGGTCGCCCTGAATGCCGGTGAGGACCACACCCCACGTGCGCGCGACGGTCATTCCAACCCCTCGAGATGTTCCAGTGACGCATGGGCGGGGTCGTCGCCGATGATCCCGATGACGTCGATGCGCAGGCGGCGGTGCCGCGCGGCATCCGGATGTGCGGCGACCCACGCCGCCGACAGTCGCCAGAGCCGGTCGCGCTTGCGCCGATCGATGGCCTCGAAGGGGTGGCCGAACGACTCCGTCCGACGGGTCTTCACCTCGACGACGACGAGCTCTCCCCCGCGCGCCGCGACGATGTCGATCTCCCCCTGCGCGCACCGCCAATTGCGGTCGAGCAGGGCGTACCCCTGCGTCCGCAGGTACGCGGCGGCGCGATCCTCGCCCGCGCGCCCCCGCACGTCTTTGTCTGCCATGCAGGCATCGTGACGGAAACCGCGATCACCGTGCCCGGCGAATCAGCCGATCCGTGGATGGACCGACGAAATCCGCTGCTGGGGAGAGGGCGATGCGGCGCTCAGGTGTCGAGCGACAGCTCCTCGGGCAGCTGGAAGTCGCGGCGCTGCAGCTCCTCGACATTGACGTCCTTGAACGTGAGCACACGAACCGACTTGACGAAGCGGTCGGCGCGATAGATGTCCCAGACCCAGACATCGGTCATCGAGATCTCGAAGTAGAAATCGTGCTCCGTGTCACGGCGGACGACGTTGACGTCGTTCGCGAGATAGAAGCGCCGCTCGGTCTCGATCACATACGCGAACTGCGATACGACATCGCGGTACTCCTTGTACAGAGCCAGCTCGAGCTCGCGGTCGTAATCCTCGAAGACTTCGTCATCCATGGTGCGTCCAGTCTAGGCGGCGCTCAGAACAGCGTCGGCGCATCGGCGATCGTCCACGAGGCGCGGTGGTGCGCGCTGAGACCGTGCGAGCTGATCGCGGCGCGATGCTCCGCACTCGCGTACCCCTTGTTGCGCGACCACTGGTACACGGGCGCCTCGTCGTGCAGACGCACCATGAGGTCGTCGCGCGCGACCTTCGCGAGAACGGATGCCGCGGCGGCGGATGCCAGGTCGCGGTCTGCCTTCACGATCGGCTGCACCCGAAGGCCCGCGCCGCCCGCCGGTGTGATGTAGTCGTGGTTGCCGTCGAGGACGACCACCGCCTCCTCGGGCACGACGCCCGCCGCCCGCAGTCCCGCGATCGCGCGGAGCGCCGCGAGCCCGAGCGCCCGGATGATCCCGACCCCGTCGATCTCCGCCGCGCTCGCCCACCCGACAGCCGACGCGCCCACCCAGTCCGCCGCGCGCTGCGCCACCTCGGGGCGACGCCGCTCGGCGACGAGCTTCGAGTCGCGCAGGCCCTCCGGCACGCGGCGGCGGGCCTGCGCGGCATCCACCGTCACCGCTCCGACGGCGACCGGGCCCGCAAGCGCCCCGCGACCCACCTCGTCGCACGCGATGATGAGGGCGTGTTCCCGCAGCAGCCGACGCTCAACCGTGAGGCGAGGCGTGATCACGGTCATTCCTTCGGCACCCCGGCGAACACGTCGTGATGGAAGTCGATGCCGCCGAAGCGCGAGAACGGCCAGGTGATGAGGAAAGCCCGTCCGACGACGTTCTGCTCGGGGACGAAGCCGTGCGAGGGCTGGTCGGTGTTGTAGCGGGAATCCTGCGAGTGATCGCGGTTGTCGCCCAACACCCAGAAGGATCCCTCGGGGACCGTGACGTCGTAGGGCTTGACGACGGGCGCACTCTGGCCCGGAGCGAGGTCGAGGTACCGCGTCTCGTCGATCGGAGTGCCGTTGACGGTCACCTGCCCGAGCGCGTTGCAACAGACGACGTGGTCTCCGCCGACACCGATGATCCGCTTGATGAGGTGGTCCTCGCTGTCGGGTGCGGAGATGCCGACGAGGGAGAGCACCCAGTCCCATGCCTCCACGAGCGGGGGGCGCGGGGGCGTCGCGGAGACCGGAAGCCAGCCGCCCGGATCGCGGAACACGATGACGTCGCCGCGCTCGTACCCCGAGAAGTGCGGGGTGAACTCGTCGACGAGGATCCGGTCCTTGATGAGGAGCGTCTGCTCCATCGATCCCGACGGGATGTAGAACGAGCGCACGAAGAACGTCTTGATGACGAACGAGACGAGGACGGCCACGACGACGATCACAAGGATGTCGCGGACAAGAGGCCAGATCCCGCGGCGTCGGCGACGGCGCGGCCTCATCGCGGGGGCCTCGGGCGCGGCCAGGTTCTCGGAGGTCATGCACGCCCTATCTCATCAGCGCACCACGACTCGGCACGCGCCCCCTCAAGGGTCGCACACTCGGCGCCCTCCGCGTGTCATGCCACGGTATGACAAGAGCCCCGAACGGCAGGATGCCGGTTCGGGGCTCTCGAAGAGATGACGCGCGTCAGTTGTCGCGCTTCTCCTTGATCTTGGCCTTCTTGCCACGCAGTTCGCGCAGGTAGTAGAGCTTCGCGCGACGCACGTCACCGCGGGTGACGACCTCGATGTGGTCGATCACCGGGGAGTGAACCGGGAAGGTGCGCTCGACGCCCACCTGGAAGCTGATCTTGCGGACCGTGAAGGTCTCACGGACGCTGTCGCCCGAGCGACGGATGACGACGCCCTGGAACACCTGGACGCGCGAGCGGCTTCCTTCGGTGATGTTGACGTGCACCTTCACGGTGTCGCCGGGGGCGAAGGCGGGGATGTCGCTGCGCAGTGATGCCGCGTCGACGGAGTCGAGGATCTGCATGATCGTCACTTCCTGCGACCGCCACAGGTCGATCGCGAGATGAGTTGAAAAGGAAGGTGCGTGCCCGAGACTGCGGAATCCGCGGCCATGCTCCCCTGAGGCAGAGCCTGATCAGGGCACAAACAGCTATTCTGCCACGTCCGGGCGTGCGAGCCAAAACGAGTCAGGCGGCGGGCGGCGCGCCGTTCTCGTGGATGACGATCACCTCGGCATCCGCCGTGTGCGACGGTCTGCCCGCAGCGGCCGTCGGCGGGATATAACCGAACCCGTCGGGCGTGTGCAGCACCCGCGCGGTCGGCTTCGCCTCGCGCCACAGCTGCCGGAAGCCTCCGATCAGAGCGGCGATGCCCACGACGACCGTCACGGCGAACAGCAGCCACCACCACGGGTTCTGGAAGAACCCCAGCGCGATGATGAGCACGTTCCAGCTGCCGACGAGCGCCAGATCCGTCCACGAGACGGCGCGCTCCGCGCGGGCCGTTCCCCGTGCGCGGATGAGAAGCGTGAGGATGAGCTGCCCGACGAGGACGATCGGCGCCGACAGCAGCACCCACAGCAGCGACAGGGCGCTCGCCCCGGAGATGATCCAGCCGACGAACAGCCAGAACGGCAGCACGAACGCCGCCGGGATCAGCCACCGGTAGAAGCCACTGCGCAACGCCATGCCCCCGATGGTACGCCCGTCCACCAGAATGGAAGCTGAAGAAAGGAACACCATGATCGAGCTGCGCACCCCTGCCGAGGTCGACGCGATGCGACCGGCGGGACGCTTCGTCGCGGAGGTGCTCGCGACGCTTCGCGACGAGACGAAAGTCGGCACGAACCTGCTGACGATCGACCGACGCGCGCACGACATGATCCGAAGGGCCGGAGCCGAGTCCTGCTACATCGACTATCACCCCTCGTTCGGCGCGATGCCGTTCGGCAAGGTGATCTGCACCTCGATCAACGACGCCGTGCTGCATGGCCTCCCCTTCGACTACGCACTTCGTGACGGCGATCTCGTCTCGCTCGACTTCGCGGCATCCGTCGACGGCTGGGTGGCCGACTCCGCCGTCTCGTTCGTCGTCGGCACGGCCCGCGACGAGGATCTCGCGCTCATCGACACGACGCAGCGCGCCCTGGATGCCGCGATCGGCGCTGCCGTCGAGGGGTCGCGGATCGGCGACATCTCCGCGGCGATCGCCGCCGTCGCTCACGCCGACGGGTACGGCATCAACACGGATTTCGGCGGCCATGGCGTGGGGCGCACGATGCACGGCGACCCGCACGTCCCCAACGACGGCAAGCCGAACCGCGGCTACCCGCTGCGCGCTGGCCTCGTCCTCGCGCTCGAGCCGTGGTTCCTCCAGACGACCGACGAGCTCGTCACCGACCCCGACGGGTGGACGCTCCTCAGCGCCGACGGCTCCCGCGGCGCGCACGCGGAGCACACCGTCGCGATCACCTCGGACGGGCCGTTGATCCTCACGGACCGGTCGTTCCTCGGCGTCGACTGAGGCTGTGCGCCGGCGCCTTGCGCGGCCGGGCATACGGGCATCCCCGCCTCACAGAGACAGGAGATGTCACCGACACAGGACGAAAGAGGCGCCAACCGGCCTGTGTCGGTGAGATCTCCTGCGTCGGTGATGCGCGACGCCGCGGATGCCCCGACACCGGCGGATGCCCGGGCGTCAGCCCTCGTCGGGAGCCGGCAGCAGATCGGGGCGGCGCGCCCGCGTGCGCTCCACCTGCTGGTCGTGGCGCCACCCGGCGACCTTGCCGTGGTGGCCGCTGAGCAGCACCTCGGGCACCTCCAGGCCACGCCATGAGGCGGGCTTGGTGTACGAGGGGTACTCGAGCAGCCCGTCCTCGTGGGACTCCTCGACGAGACTCTCGGGGTTGCCGACGACGCCCGGGATGAGACGCCCGATCGCCTCGATCATCGCCATCGCCGCGACCTCGCCGCCGTTGAGGACGTAGTCCCCCAGGCTCACGAGACGCACGCGGCCGCGAGTTGCGGCGTACTCGAACACGCGCTCGTCGATGCCTTCGTACCGCCCGCAGCCGAACACGAGGTGCGGCTCTTCCGCCAGCTCCCGCGCCGTCGCCTGAGTGAACACCTCGCCCGCAGGTGAAGGGAACACGAACACCGGCGCATCCCCGGGGCCGGATTCGGCGATCTCGTCGAGCACCTGGCCCCACGGCTCGGGCTTCATGACCATGCCCGCTCCCCCGCCGTACGGGGTGTCGTCGACGGTGCGGTGCTTGTCGTGGGCGTGATCGCGGAGGTCATGCACGCGTACGTCGAGGATGCCCCTGCCGCGCGCCTTGCCGAGGAGGGACACCTCCAGCACGTCGAAGAACGCCGGGAAGATCGTGACGACGTCGATGCGCACGTCAGTCCTCTGCGGCGTCGGCCTCGGCGGGCTCCGGCTCGTCGTCGGGCAGCGCCTCGAAGAGCCCCGCGGGCGGAGTCACGACGACGCGGCCCGCGACGACATCGACCTCGGGAACGATCGCCGAGACGAAGGGGACGAGGATCTCGTCATCGCCCTCGAGCGGCCGGACGATCAGCAGGTCCTGCGCCGGGAAGTGGTCCACACGGACGACGCGACCGACGACCGTGCCGTCGCGGACGACGTCGAGGCCGACCAGCTGATGGTCGTACCAGGCATCATCTTCCGCCGCCGCGGTCTCGTCCTGGTCGATCCACAGGATCGCGCGCACGATCGACTCGGCGGCGGTGCGGTCGTCGATGCCCTCGAAGAAGACGACGGGGTGCGAGTTCATCCACCGGAACTCGCGCACGGTCACGGTCTTGCCGTGCCAGGGGGATGCCTCCGGCACCTGCAGCGTGAAGACGGCACCGGGGACGAAGCGCCCGTCCGGGTCGTCGGTGTACAGCTCGAGCTTGAGCGCGCCCTTCAGGCCGTGGGCCTTGACGAGGCGCCCGACGCGCAGTTGCGTGCGGGTCGGTTCGGCGGCGGCCATCTCAGTCGTCCGCGACGTCGACGCGCACGCGCGTTCCGTCGGCGAGAGCGGAGACGAGGGTGCGCAGCGCCTTGGCGGTGCGACCGCCGCGCCCGATCACCCGACCTCGGTCATCGGGGTGCACACGCACCTCGAGGACCTCGCCGCGGGGCGACGAGGAGGAGCGGATGACGACGTCGTCCGGGTGATCGACGATCCCCTTGACGATGTGCTCGAGCGCGGCGGACAGCAACGCGATTACTCTGCGTCGGTCTCGGCGGCGGCCTCGGGGGCCGCGGCGTCGTCAGCGTCGTCGGCGGGAGCCTCGACGGGCTCCTCGACCTTCTTCTCCGCCTTCGGCTTGATGACCGACTTCTTCGCCGTGTCGGCGACGAACTCGTCCTTCTCGCCGGCGACCTTCACCGTCGAGACGGCGTTCTTGTCGCCCTTGAACTGGCCCCAGTCGCCCGTGAGCTTGAGGAGCGCGGTGACCTGCTCGGTCGGCTGCGCGCCGACGGACAGCCAGTACTGCGCACGCGCGGAGTCGACCTTGATGATCGAGGGCTCCTCGGTGGGGTGGTACTGACCGATCTCCTCGATCACGCGACCGTCGCGCTTGGTGCGCGAGTCGGCGACGACGATGCGGTAGTAGGGCGCGCGGATCTTGCCGAGGCGCTTGAGACGGATCTTGACAGCCACAATTCTCCTGAATGGTGTGAGGTGAGTTTGAACGTCGCCTGGAGCGTGGGGTGCACACCCGGCGGAAGCTCTGCGGTGGACCGACTCCGCTGGATAGAGGGTCGAGCAGGCGGTCCAACCGTCCATTTTGCCAGATTGTTTCAGATGCCGCGAACCGGGACGCTTCGTCCGACCTCGCCGTGTCAGACTGACGCCATGACGGTGACCTTCGCCACCTCCCCCCGCTCCACCGTGGGCCTCGAGTGGGAGCTCATGCTCGCCGACCGCGACACCGGCGATCTCGTCGGCCGGGCGCCGGAGATCCTCCCCGCCCTCGAGGAGAGTACGGCGCTGGAGCGCTACACGGTCACCGGCGAGCTGTTGACCAACACCATCGAGGTGACGAGCGGGATCGGCGACACCGTGGCATCCGCCGTCGACGACATCGGCGACGCGATCGCGCAGGTCCGGCAGCTCACGACCCCTCGCGGCATCGAGCTGCTGTGCGCGGGCAGCCACCCGTTCGCGCAGTGGTTCGACCAGCAGGTCACCGACAAGACCCGGTACCACACGCTCATCGAGCGAACCCAGTGGTGGGGGCGGAACATGATGATCTGGGGCATCCACGTGCATGTGGGCGTCGAGGACGTCACGAAGGTGCTGCCCATCATCGGTGCGCTCGCGACCTACCTCCCGCATTTGCAGGCGCTGTCGGCATCGAGCCCGTTCTGGGCCGGAGAGCGCACCGGCTACGCCTCGAATCGTGCGCTCGTCTTCCAGCAACTGCCGACCGCGGGGCTCCCCTGGCTGCTCGACGACTGGGCGCAGTACGAGAACTATCTCGACGACATGGTGCGCACCGGCGTCATGGAGGATGCCACCGAGGTGCGCTGGGACATCCGCCCCGCGCCGCGCTGGGGCACGATCGAGGTGCGCGCGTGCGACGGGATGTCGACGCTCACGGAGCTCGCCGCCGTCGCCGCCCTCGTCCAGGTGCTCGTCGAGCACTTCTCCCGCGAGCTCGACGAGGGCCGCACGCTGGAACGCCTGCAGCCCTGGTACGTGCGCGAGAACAAGTGGCGCGCCGCGCGCTACGGGCTGGATGCCCGTGTCATCGTCGATCCCCACGGCACACAGCGCGTCGTGACCGAGCATCTGCTCGAAACGGTCGAGCGCCTGCGCCCCATCGCCGAGGAGTTGCACTGCGCGGTCGAGTTCGACGCCCTCGCATCGATTGCGGGCCAGGGCGCCAGCTATCAGCGCCAACTCGCGGTGGCCGATGCTTCCGACGGCGACCTGCGTCAGGTCGTGCAGCACCTCATCCGCGAGTTCCGCGAAGGCCCGAGCCGCGCACGGCCCTGATCGAGCCCTCAGCGCGTGGCATCCGGCAGGGCGGTGCCATCCGTCGGCGCCGCGGCCACCTCGAACGTCGACAGGCCGTGCTCCGTCTTCTGCCAGTAGTGGGGCTTCGTGATGAGCTGCCACAGCGCCTTGTACGACGCGGCCGAGTGCAGTAGCCAGTACAGCGGATTGAGGATCGCCCACCCGACGAGCGAGAACGCCCCGCGCTTGTACGGTCCCATCATGTTGAGGTGGATCATCAGGGCGTTGCCGGCGAGGAAGTTCAGCAGGCAGAGCCAGAGCACGACCGGAGGGAACACACCGGAGAGATCGAGAACCGGCACCGCGAGGGTGACGATCAGGAGGGCCGTGAAGGGAATGACGCCGAGGAAGGTCAGCGGCGTGCCCGCGATGAGCAGCGCGAAGGAGGCGAAGCGTCGCCAGCCGATCTGACGCAGCAGGGCACGCGGATGCCGCGCGTGCACGAGCGCGGTCTGCATGTAGCCCTTGATCCATCGGCTGCGCTGGCCGATGAAGATGCCGACGCGGCTCGTGGCCTCCTCCATCGTGGTCGAGTCCACGACGCCGACACGGTGCCCGAGCGCACTTGCCCGGATGCCGAGGTCCGCGTCCTCGGTCACGTTGTACGGATCCCACCCGCCGAGTTCGCGCAAGGCTGCTGTGCGGAAATGGTTGGATGTCCCGCCGAGAGGGATCGGGAGGTCGCGCACCTCGAGCCCGGTGAGCATGTAGTCGAACCAGTAGGCGTACTCGAGCGAGAAGAGCCGGGTGAGGACGTTCTCGCGCGCGTTGAAGTAGTTCAAGGCGGCCTGGATGACCACAGTGGAAGAGTCGGCTCGCTCGAAGGCGATATGCGTCTTCTTCAGCTGGGCGGGCTCCGGGGCATCCTCCGCGTCATAGATGACGAGGTACTGGCCGCGTGCGAGTTCGAGACCGACGTTGCAGGCTCTGGGCTTGGTCTGCGGTGCTCCGGCCGGGACGATCGCGACGATGAAGTTCTCCGGTGGGTCGCTGGCGGCGATTGCGGTCCGCGTCTCGTCATCCTCCTCCTCGACCAGGATGATCACCTCGAGCTTGTCTGCCGGCCAGTCCAGGCGGCCGAGGTTCTCGACCAGCCGACCGACGACACGCGCCTCGCGGAACACCGGAACGAGAACGGTGTAGATGGGCAGGTCCTCGTCGCGGACTGCCGCGATCTCCTCGCGCGTCACGCGCGCGACCAGATCGTATCTGGACCCCATCAAAGACACCGAGAACTTGAACAGGCTGCTGGCGAGGAACACGATGCTCGCCACCGCGATGACGACCACGAGCGTCTGGACGGGGAACAGCACGGCGCAGACGAGGAACACGACAAGAGCGATCACACCGCCGACGCGCTGGCCGCGTGAGAGCACGTGCCGTGCAGACAGCGAGGGATCGGTGCGGGCGAGTCCGTCGGCCGCATGATCGGCGAACTCGGCCGGGAAGGCGGTGAGGACGTCGGCGACGATCTGGCGCTGACTCCTCGCCTCCACGCGCACGGGAGCACCGAGGTCCACGCTGAGACGACGCTGGATCGCCTCCATGTCGGTGGCCGAGGTCCCGACGATGATCGTCTCGCCCTCGCGGCGGAGCGGGATCCAGCCCTCCTGCGGATATCGCGCGCGCGACGCGGGGTCGAGCAGTGCCATCCGCGCACGTTCCGGCCCGTTCACGCGCCCACCCCCACGAGAGTCATCCAGGTCACCACGACCGGCCATTGCACCGCGGACGCCCATCCGATGGCGCACAGCAGGAGCGCGACGACGGCGATCAGCGCACGCTGCAGCATCGTCGTCGGTTCGGGCACGATCGCGATCGCGAGGAGAACGAGAAGGGCGTAGGTGACACCGGCGACGCCGGGAGGGGTCAGCCCGACGATGTGCGCCACGATCGTCGCGGCCACGAGCAGCACGGCGACGGCGCTCGTGCCGGGGTATCGCAGCGCGATGCACGCGATGACGATGACCGCCATGGGTGCCAGGTACCAGAACCCCCACCAGGAGGCGAGCCCGTCCACCGCGCTCGCCGCCAGTTCCGGATCCCACGTGAGGTGGCCGCGGATCATCGCCAACCAGCCCGAGCCGAACGCCGCGCCCAGCAGCATCAGCGACGCATACACCGCCACCGTCGGGAAGCCGATCACGATGAGGTTGGACATGCGCGCACCGTGCCGTGACTGCACGATGAAGGCACTGGCGAGGGCCGCCACCAATGCCGCCACGACCATGGTCGAGTCCGAGAGGGCTGCCGCGGCGAACAGCAACCCGGCGCGGAACCCCGCCTGGGTGTTCGCGTACGTCACGAACCGGACCATGTCGAGCATTCCGACGCCGAAGAACGCGAGCGCGACCGCGGCTTCGAAGTTCGTGGTCGACAGGTACGCGAAAAGGGGCGTCGCGGCGAGACTGACCACCAGGATCGCCCGCAACGCAGGGCCGAAGTGCTTACGCGCGAGCGCCTGCCACACGAGCTGCACCGTGATTCCGGCCGCGATCGAGCCCGCGATGCCCAGTCCGAGCGCACCGCCCGGGATGACCATGGCCAGCAGACTGGTCAGCGGAGGGTACAACGATTGAAGCGCATCCATCCCCCCGGCCAGCGATAGCGCGGACACCCGCTCCGCGAGCGCCGCGTTGGCCGTACCCTGCCAGGCCGCGTCGCCTGACGCGTCGTACCAGAGGGTGAGGGCGATGAGCACGAGGGCGACACCGGCACGCAGCCCCACCCGACCCCACCACGTCCCCGGATACTTCCGGGGGTGTCCGTCGTCACTCTCGACGTAGAGCGGGATATCCCGTGTGAAGCTCAGTTGCGCGCTCACGGCGCGGTCATCCCTTGCCGAACAGCTTCTGAATCTCCGCGAGGTCCGTCTCGGTCGGCTGCGCTCCCCCGGCGCCGAGGCCGAAGCCGGATCCGGTCGGCGCAGACGGCGCCGCCGCGGCGAGGCCGGCGTTCTCCGCGGCGCGCTTGGCGGGGTTACCCGACCGCGAGCCGCCGCCCTTCTTCTGCTTGTTGCCGCGCTTGCTCGAGGCCCCCGGCTTTCCGCCGAGCGAACCCATCCCGGGGATCGAGGGCACTCCGCCGCGGGCTACGGTCTTCATCATCTTCGCCGCCTGGTCGAACCGCTGCACGAGCTGGTTGACGTCGGTGACGGTCATCCCCGAGCCGCGTGCGATGCGCAGGCGACGCGAGCCGTTGAGGAGCTTCGGGTTCCGACGCTCGGTCGGCGTCATGGAGCGGATGATCGCCTCCGTGCGGTCGATCTCCTTGTCGTCGAACTGCTCCAGCTGCTGCTTCATCTGGCCCATGCCCGGGAGCATCCCGAGCATCTTCTTCATCGAGCCCATCTTCTTCATCTGCTGAAGCTGGTCGAGGAAGTCCTCGAGCGTGAAGGACTCGGTCGCGAGCTTCTCGGCGACCTTGCGGGCCTCCTCCTCATCGAACGCCTGCTGCGCCTGCTCGATGAGGGTGAGGATGTCGCCGAGATCGAGGATGCGGCTCGCCATGCGGTCTGGGTGGAAGGCTTCGACGTCGTCGAGCCCTTCTCCCGTGGAGGCGTAGATGATGGGGCGACCGGTGACGGATGCCACCGAGAGCGCGGCGCCGCCGCGCGAGTCGCCGTCGAGCTTGGAGAGGACGACGCCGGTGAAATCAACGCCGTCCTGGAAGGCCTTCGCCGTGTTGACCGCGTCCTGACCGGTGAGGGAGTCGATGACGAAGAGCACCTCGTCGGGATCGGTGGCCTTGCGGATGTCGGAGGCTTGCTTCATCAGGTCGGCGTCGACGCCCAGGCGTCCCGCCGTGTCGATGATGACCACATCGTGTTGCTTCTGTCGGGCGTAGTCGACGCCGTCGCGGGCGACCTTGACGGGGTTGCCGACGCCGTTGCCGGGCTCCGGTGCGTAGATCGCGGCCCCGGCCTGCTCGGCCACGACCTGCAGCTGGTTGACGGCGTTCGGGCGCTGGAGGTCGCACGCGACGAGAAGGGGCGTGTGCCCCTCCTTCTCGAGCTGCTTGGCGAGCTTGCCGGCGAACGTCGTCTTTCCCGAGCCCTGCAGGCCCGCGAGCATGATGACCGTCGGCGGGTTCTTGGCGAACTGCAGCCGACGCTGCTGCCCGCCGAGGATCGCGACGAGCTCTTCGTTGACGATCTGCACGACCTGCTGCGCGGGGTTGAGCGCTTTGTTGACCTCGTCGCCGAGCGCGCGCTCGCGCACCTTCGCCGTGAAGTCCTTCACGACGACGAGCGCGACGTCGGCATCCAGCAGCGCGCGGCGGATCTCACGGACAGTGCCGTCGACATCCGCGGGCGTGAGCTTGCCCTTGGTGCGGAGGTTGCGGAAGGTCTCTGTCAGCCGATCGCTGAGGGTGCCGAAAGTCGCCATGATGACCCGAGTTTACGCGAGTGGACGAGAAGGCCGTGCGCGCGTCGGGCTGTTCCTCGTGCTTCACGCAGCGGTCGCGCGCCGGGGAGGACGCGGGGCCGAGCTGTTCCGCTGCCGGCCTATCCGGGCACGTATCCGAGCGCCTCCTCCAGCACAGCAGGGAAGTCGGTGCGCCCGGGCGCTGCGGCCCAGGCCCACACCGCGGCGAACAGCGCCGCGGCGGCGGCCGCGGCGCGGATCTCAGCCGGAAGGTCCGGATGCCCGTCGGCCACCAGTTTCGCCGTGATCGCGCGTCCCAGCCGCGCCTGTCGGAGCGCCCGCTCGGCCACCAGGCCGTCCGTCATGCCCATCGCGCCGGCATGCGTGATCGCGAGGGCAAGACTGTCGGGCGCGAACCCGACGGCGATCCCCCGCAGCGTCTCGCGCACGTCGGCTCCCGCAGCCAACTCGGCGCATGCCGCGTCCGCCCGCTCGTCGAAACCACCCCACAGGACGTCGGCCTTGGAACCGAAGTAGTTGAAGAAGCTCGAGCGGCCGACGCCGGCGCGCAGCGCGATCTCGGCGACGGTGGTCCGCTCATACCCCTGCTCGAGAAACAGCTCGCACGCCGCCTCGGCGATCGTCTCGCGCGACGAGACCTTCGGGCGGCCCGCGCGGGGCTCCGTGGACATGGTGTCAGCGTACGCGAGGGCTGCGCCGGGCCGCGTACAGCGGTCCCGTCGGCGCATCGCCGACCCGGGTGCCGGCGACGATGGCGTCAGCGCGCTCCCACGTCCGCTGTGCGCTCTGGAATGCCAGCTCATCGGCCATCCAGGCATGCCAGAACGCGATGGACGCGGCTTCGTCGCCGTTGACCCCCTGGGCGATGTCGCGCGCGAGGCCGCGACGCTCCGCTTCCGCGACGTCGGACTGCACCCAGAGCACCCCGTCGATCAGATCCGCGAGGTCGGCGCACGCCGCGCCGACCCCCTCGAGAACCACCAGCGGCACATGAGCGGCCACCTCGATTGCGCCCGCCCTGCCGTGCTCGTCCCACGCCGGCGGTCGGTAGCGCACGTCGTGTCCCGCGGCCAGTGGCGTGAGCAGGCCGTCGCGCACCAGTCCCGCCCAGCCGAACATCGGAGCGTTCCACGCGATGTCGTCCACGCCGACGAGAACGGCCCCCCGGTGCGCTGCGACGAGACGCCCGGCGAGCGTCGACTTGCCGCCACCGCTGCGTCCGTCGATCGCGACGACGACCGGACCCGCGCCCGATGGCGCCGGCACGCCGGCCCACTCCAACAGGCCCGACACCTCCACGCCCTCCCATTCGGTGACGAGGGGCTCTCCGGGCGCGGGCGACAGGTGACGAAGCTGCATGCTCTCGACCATAGGGCCTGGACGGGGAGCGCTTGGTGACGCGCCCCCGGCGTCCGGGTATTATTAGACGGCGTCCAACTACGCGGCCCCAAGGAGACTCATGCTCGACATCCGGACGGTCGGCCTCGCGCCGACCCACGTGCCCTACCTCGATGCCTGGGCGCTGCAGCGCGAAGTCCACGCGGAGGTCGTCGCCGGGGACCGCCCCGACACCCTGCTGCTGCTCGAGCACGAGCCCGTCTTCACGGCGGGCGCCCGCACCGCGCGCCGGGAACGGCCCACGGACGGCACGCCCGTCGTCGACGTGGACCGCGGCGGCAAGATCACGTGGCACGGCCCCGGCCAGCTCGTCGGCTATCCGATCGTGCGCCTGCCCGAACCCGTCGACGTCGTCGCCCACGTGCGGCGCCTGGAGCGGATCCTCATCGACGTGCTGGCGGCCTTCGACATCGACGGCTACCGCGTCGAAGGACGCAGCGGCGTGTGGGTGCGCCGCCCGCTGAGCGAGGACAAGATCGCGGCGATCGGCGTGCGCGTCCAGCGCGGCGTGACGATGCACGGCTTCGCGCTCAACTGCGACAACTCGCTGCTGCCGTTCTCGCAGATCATCCCCTGCGGCATCGCCGACGCCGGTGTCACGACGCTCAGCGAAGTGCTCGGCCGCGACGTGCCACCGGCGCGAGTGGTGGATGCCGTGACCGCGGCCTTCCAGACCTCCTTCGCCGCGTCGGATGCGGGGATCGCCGCATGAGCGCGTGCGGATCGGGCGCGAACGAGAGCACCGGCGCCTGCGCCGCGCCGGCGGCGGCCGGACCGGCCGCCGCCCCCGACGGCCGGCGGCTGCTGCGCCTGGAGGTCCGCAACGCCCAGACGCCGATCGAGCGCAAACCCGCGTGGATCAAGACGAAGGCGAAGATGGGGCCCGAGTACCAGTCGCTGCAGTCGCTCGTGAAGGACGAGGGGCTGCACACCGTGTGCCAAGAGGCCGGGTGCCCCAACATCTACGAGTGCTGGGAGGACCGCGAGGCGACGTTCCTCATCGGCGGCTCGCAGTGCACGCGCCGCTGCGACTTCTGCCAGATCGACACCGGCAAGCCGGCCGCGTACGACACCGACGAACCGCGCCGCGTGGCGGAGAGCGTACAGCGCATGCAGCTGCGGTACGCGACAGTCACGTGCGTCGCCCGCGACGACCTGCCCGACGGTGGCTCATGGCTGAATGCCGAGACGATCCGCCAGATCCACGCGGTGAACCCCGGCACGGGCGTCGAGCTGCTCGCAACCGACTTCAACGGCGATCCGGCTCTCCTCGGCGAGGTGTTCGGCGCGCGTCCGGAGGTCTTCGCCCACAATGTCGAGACGGCGCCGCGGATCTTCAAGCGGATCCGTCCCGCCTTCCGCTACGAGCGTTCGCTCGATGTGCTCACGCAGGCCCGCGCGGCGGGACTCATCACCAAGTCGAACCTGATCCTGGGGATGGGCGAGGAGCCTGCCGAAGTCTTACAGGCGCTGCAGGACCTCCATGACGCCGGCACCGACATCGTGACGATCACGCAGTACCTGCGTCCGTCTCCGCGGCACCTGCCCGTCGCGCGCTGGGTCAAGCCCGACGAGTTCGTCGCGTTCAAGGAGGCGGCCGAGAGCATCGGCTTCCTCGGGGTGCTCGCCGGACCGCTCGTGCGCTCGTCGTACCGGGCCGGACGCCTCTGGGCGCAGTCGATGATCTCGAAGGGGCGTGACATCCCCGCGCACCTCGCGCACCTCGCGAAGGAGACCGAGTTCGCCCAGGCGGTCTGAGCGCCCGGCGCGGACGGGCGTCAGTCGGCGCTCGTGACCGACTGGACCGTGCCGTCGCTCGCGAGGTTCACGAGGAGCACGTCGTCGGTGGCATCCGCGTCGAGCGCGTACTCGAGCACCGCGAACGGGTCGGATCCGCCTAGTTCGTCGGCGAGGATCGTCACGCTCACAAGCTGCAGCGAGCGGATGATGTCGATGTGGACGTCGCCGGAGATGTCGACGAGCACGTCCTGCAGGTCCTCACCGAACTCCTCTTGCTGCTGCAGGAGGTACTCGGTGACTTCGCTCGTGCGGTCGTCGAGCTCCCCCACCATGGCATTGCGTGCTGAAAGGTCGATGTTCTCGAGCGCCGAGATCATCGACGCAGCGATGTCGAGAGCGGCCTGCGAGACGTCGTCCTGATCGGGCGCGGTGAGATCGACGGTCACGCGCTGGTCGCCGAAGTCCACCGTCTCCGACCAGAAGATCGACCCGTCGGGGCCGGACTCCAGTAGTCCGAAGTAGTCGTGCTCGATCGCCATAGACCCATGCAACCACCGTCTGCCGTCCGCGTCCACCGGCGACACCCGATCAGCCGACGAGCTGCTCCACGAACACGTGCGGCGTGAAGCCGGTGAGGTCGCCGATCCCCTCGCCCTGACCGAGGAGCTTCACCGGGATGCCGGTGCGCTCCTGCACCGCGAGGACGAATCCGCCCTTGGCCGACCCGTCGAGCTTCGTGATGACGAGGCCCGTCACCCCGGCGTGCTCGAGGAACGCCTCGGCCTGCATGACGCCGTTCTGGCCCGTCGTGGCATCCAGCACGAGGAGCACCTCGCTGATCGGCGCCTGCTTCTCGATGACGCGGCGGATCTTCGTCAGCTCGTCCATGAGCCCGCCCTTTGTGTGCAGGCGCCCCGCGGTGTCGACGAGGACGATCTCCGTGCCCGTCTGCTTCGCGTAGTCGATCGTCTGGAAGGCGACGGATGCCGGGTCCTGCCCCGCCTGCTGGGGGCGCACGATCGTCGCTCCCCCGCGTTCGGCCCACGTCGCGAGCTGGTCGACGGCTGCCGCCCGGAACGTGTCGGCGGCGCCCACGACGACGGAGCGCCCGAAGCGTTTGAGGTAGTTCGCGAACTTCCCGATCGTCGTGGTCTTGCCGACGCCGTTCACTCCGACGACGAGCACGACGGCGGGGCGCTCGGTGAGACGCAGCGTCGTGTCGAACTTCGCGAAGTGCTCCTCGAGCGTTTCCTTCAGCATGCGCTGCAGGTCTCGGGGGTCGGTCGTGCGGTAGCGGTCGACTTTGTCGTGGAGCTCGTCGACGATGCGCTCCGTGATGTCCGGTCCGAAGTCGGCGGTGAGCAGCGCGGTTTCGAGGTCGTCCCACGTCGTCTCATCGATCGTGGGTTTGACGAACATGCCGCGCAACGCGCGACCGAGCGACCAGGAGTTCTCCGCCATGCCGTTCAGCCTAGTTGCCGCCGCATCGGGCGCGGCTCCGCCGGCTCCATCACCCCGCGGTCGGAGTGAGGCTGATCGAGAGATCGTCGCGGACCTCGTCGAACACCGACTGCGCATCCTGGCCGGTCGGGCAGTCCAGGCTGAAGTAGAGGCCCGAAGAAACGGCGGCGAATCCACGCGCGATCACGACGTACGACGCGTTGTCATTGCTCCCCGACACGGCGCGCATCTCGACGGTCCCCGCACCGAGCTGCGGGACGTCGATGTCGCTCGCGTAGGGAGTGATCTCGCTCGCCGTCTCGCCGAAGTCCTGCCCGAGGATCTGGTCTGACACGAGTGAGTCGCCCTGGCTGAGGTCGTAGGAGGCGAGCGTGCCCTGCCAGAAGCTCGCGGTGCAGCCGGTGGCGACATGCGTGTACGACCAGTTGCCGGCACCGTCATCGGGGCTCGCGACGCTGTAGTCGTCCGAGAACCCCATGCTGTCGCCCCACTCGAGGTGGGTGGACGACGGCAGCGCGGCACCGGCGTCGAACGTGAGGGACTCCGCAGGGCCCGAGGACGTCCCGTCATCGCCGCGCGAGGGCTCAGGTGCGGGCACGCTCCGCGATGGCGGTGCGGACGGGACGGTGTCGGGGATGGACGCGGCGAGGCATCCGGTGAGCGTCGTCGCGCCGAGCGCAAGCGCGCATACGGTCGCCAGCCGGACCAGTGATCGCTTCATCCGTCCACCGTAGCCGCCACCGGCATGGGTTCGAGGACTCGGATGCCGGAGCGTCGGCTCAGACCGCTTCGCGCTCGCGCACCCGCTGCCCAACAACGGCGGACACGCCGTCCTGACGCATCGAGACCCCGTACAGCGCGTCGGCGATCTCCATCGTGCGCTTCTGGTGGGTGATGACGATGAGCTGGCTGGATGCCCGGAGCTGCTCGAACACGCCGAGCAGGCGCCCGAGGTTGGCATCGTCGAGAGCCGCCTCCACCTCGTCGAGGATGTAGAACGGGCTCGGACGCGCCTTGAAGATCGCCGTCAGCAGCGCGACCGCCGCGAGGGAGCGTTCGCCGCCGGAGAGGAGCGAGAGCCGTTCGATCTTCTTGCCGACGGGGCGCACCGCGACCTCGATGCCGGTCGTGAGCGGGTTGTCCGGGTCGGTGAGGGTGATGCTCCCCGATCCGCCCGGGAAGAGGATCGGGAACACTTCACCGAAGGCGGTCTTCGTGTCTTCGAACGCGGCCAGGAAGATCGTCTGCATCCGCTCGTCGAGTTCGCCGATGATCGTCTCGAGGTCGCTCCGCGTCTGGACGAGGTCCGCCAGCTGCTCGGTGAGGAAGGCGTGGCGCTGCTCGAGCGCGGCGAACTCCTCGAGCGCGAGCGGGTTGACGCGCCCGAGCTGCGACAGCTTACGCTCGGCGTCCTGCAGCCTCCGCCGCTCCGTCGCGCGGTCGAACGGGCGCGGCTCCTCGTCTTCGGACGCCGCGGGCACCGGCTGATCCGGGCCATATTCCGCAACGAGAATATTCTCGTCGAGAGCGAGCTCGGAGGAGACACGCTCGAGCAGGCTCGTGACGTGCAGGCGCTTCTCGTGCATCTGCAGTTCGAGGCCGTGCACGCTCTCGGTGAGGCCGCTGAGGCGCTCGCGTACCGCGGCATCCTGGCTTCGGAGATCGCCGAGTTCGGCGGTCACGGCAGTGCGCGCCTGTTCCGCGAGCTGCAGTTCGACGCGGGCCTGGGAGACGGAGCGGTCGACCGAGTCGAGGAGCGGCGGCAAGGTGTCGGCGACCTCGGCGGCGATCTCACGCTGAGCCCGGCGGATGACCGCGCGACGTGCCGCCTCCTCCGCCGCAGCCCGCTCGCGCTCGCGCTGGCGGATGAGCTGGTCGACCCGAGCCTCACCGGCCCGGACGCGCTCCTTGAGTGTCTCGACATCGAGCCGGGCGCGCATCTCGGCATCCCGCGTCTGCTCGAGCGACTCGAGCAGACCGTCGCGCGCCGAGGCATCGAGGATCGGGCGAGGCGTCTCCTGCGCCGCGCGGAGCGCGTCACCGGCCACGCGGGCGGCCTTCTCCGCTTCGGATACGGAGCCCTGCGCCTGGGCCAGGCCGGCCTCGAGACGCTCGCACTCGGCGACGGCGGCCTCGTGTCGCACCGTCGCGCGGTTGACCTGTTCGGCGTGCGCGGCCAGTGCGGCGTCATGCTCGCGCAGGCTCTGCAGCGACTCCTTGGTGTGGCGCCGTGCGGCATCCCACGCCGTCTGCGCGTCGGCGAGGGCTTCGCGCAGGGAGTCCGCGACGACGCGGATCTCGCCGAGCCGGTCGGCGGCGGCATCGCGTTCGGCGGCGAGTTCGAGCCGCGAACGGCCCGACCCCGACCCCGCGCGCACGGTGTGCTCGGTGACGACCTCGCCCGTTCGCGTGACGATCGTGACGGCTCCCCCGACCTCGCGCTCGGCAAGGGCCTGGCCCGCGGCGTGAGCCGCGTCGAGACCGTCGACGATGGCGGTGAACGCGAGGATGCCGAGGATGCCGTCGGACGCCGTGAGCACCTCCACGGCCGGCACGACACCCGGGATCCCGGACAGGTTCGGCGTCATCCGCGCGCCCTCGGCGATCACGATGTCGACGCGTCCGAGGTCAGCGTCGGCCGCGGTGCGGGCGAGGTCGAGCGCAGACGCGACATCCTCGACGAGCACGCCTTCGGCGAGAGCCCCGAGGGCTGCGGCGATCGCCGCCTCGTACCCGGCGCGCACCTTGACCGCGTCGCCGACGAGCCCACGGATGCCACGGCCGCCGCGCTCGATGAGGCTCGCCGCAGCGTTGCGCACGTCGAGGGCCCGGCCGAGGGCCGCCGTCTGGGCGGTGAGCGATTCGACTTCGCGTTCGGCGCCGTGCAACCGCTCCCGCAGGGTCGAGACCTCGCCCTCCGCCGCCGTCGCATCGCGCTGCGCGCGCTCGTAGGCGGCGGCGTGCTCCGCCGAGGATCCTTCGGGGGTGAGCTCGGGGTCGACACCCGCGAGAGTCTCCTCGGCCTCCGCGCGGCGGGCGAGTGCGGCGTCGAGGGCACGCTGCTGGCGCTCGACGGCGGCGCGCACCGCCTCGAGGCGCGATCCCGCGGCATCCGCCGCCCCGCGCAGTTTCGTCAGCCGCATATCGTGCTCGGAGACGAGGGCACTCTGCGCCGCGATGTCGGAGTCGAGGGCGTCGAGTTCCGCACGGGCCCGGATGACCTCGCGACCGGCTGTCGCCGCGGCATCCTGCGCATCGCCGAGCCCGGCGGAGATCTCGTCGATCTCCGTGCGCGCCTCGTCGATCGTCGCCTGACTCACGGTCGCGACGTCGATCGGCAGCGTGCCGTCGTCCTCCAGTAGGGCGAGGCGCTGACCGGCGAGCGAGTAGAGGCTCCGCAGCCGCTCCTGCACCCGTTCGAGCCCGAACGCGACGCCACGGGCACCGTCCACCGCTTCGGAGCGCTGCTGTGCCTCCAGCAGATCGATGCGCAGCTTCAGCTGCTCGGCCTGATCCTGCAGCACCAGACGCTCGGCGTGACGCTCCTGCTCGTTGCGGGCGTGATCGGCGAGCTGGGTGCGGAGGCTCACGAGCTCATCCGCGAACAGCCTCGCCTTCGCGTCGCGCACGACGGCGGCGATCGTCGCCGCTTCACGGGCGATCTCCGCCTGCTTGCCGAGCGGTTTCAGCTGTCGGCGCAGTTCGCCGGCGAGGTCGCTCAGGCGCGTGAGGTTCGCCTCCATCGCTTCGAGCTTGCGGAGGGTCTTCTCCTTGCGCCGGCGGTGCTTGAGGATGCCGGCGGCTTCTTCGATGAACCCGCGGCGGTCTTCGGGGGATGCCTGCAGCACGCTGTCGAGGCGCCCCTGCCCGACGATGACGTGCATCTCACGGCCGAGGCCGGAGTCGCTCAGCAGCTCCTGCACGTCGAGGAGTCGGCAGCCTTCGCCGTTGATCGCATACTCGCTCGCGCCGTTGCGGAAGAGCGTCCGGCTGATCGTCACCTCGGAGTACTCGATCGGGAGCGCCCCGTCGCTGTTGTCGATCGTGAGCTGGACTTCGGCGCGGCCGAGCGGCCCGCGGGTCGAGGTCCCGGCGAAGATGACGTCCTCCATCTTGCCGCCGCGGAGGGTCTTCGCGCCCTGCTCCCCCATGACCCACGCGAGAGCGTCGACGACGTTGGACTTGCCGGATCCGTTCGGTCCCACGATGCACGTGACGCCGGGCTCGAGGGCGAAAGTGGTCGGCTGCGCGAACGACTTGAAGCCCTTGAGCGTCAGGCTCTTCAAGTGCATGCGTCGTCCTCCGCGGGCCGGGTGTCGCCCCCACGCTAGCGGACGGATTCGCGCACACCCACTTGACGCGCGCCGCGAAACGCCGCTAGTGTCACAGATCGCGTCTGAAGTACACGGAAGGAGGTCCTCGACATGATGATGCAGCAGAACACCGTTGGAGCATTCGCTCCGGTGCGCGCCCGTGCGGGGATCGTCCGCTTCGGCGCTTTCGCAGCCGCCTGCTGAGCCGCGCACCCGAGAGCTCTGCCCGTCCTCGGGCATCCTCGCCGCCGCTCCCCTCGCAGTCCTGACGTGCGACCGCCCGCCTTCCCGGCGCGCTGTCGACAGCTTCGGGCGAGCGAATCCGCCGTATCCCGGCACCGTCGTCCACGGGGCGCCCCCGCCCCCCTCTCCGAAAGACACCACCATGTCCGGCTTCCTGGCCACCCGTCATCCGCATGCTCCCGATCCCCAGCAGCGCCGCATCCGTCTCGCCGAGCGCGACCGCGAAGCCCGCGAGCTGGAGTGGCAGAACCGCCTGCGGATCCTTCCCCTTCTCTGACCCTCGACGCAGCGTGGGGCGGGCTGACCACCGCCCCACGCGAAAGGACCTGATCATCATGAACACCCACCCCGAGGTCAAGTTCCGGCCTCTCACCGCCCCGGCATCCATGGACGAGCCTGGTGCGGACGACTTCCGTGAGTTCACCCGTGTGCGCAACGCGATCTACCGCGAGATCGCGGGCAACGACGACGACGCCTACACGCCTGAGGAACTGTTGCCGCACTACCAGCCGAGCGACGAGGAGATCCGCCACGCCTGGACGGTCATCCGCGACGGACACGTCATCGGGCGCGTCGGTGTCGACATGCCACTCGAGGAAGGATCGAAGACCGCGTTCTGGCTCGTGGAGCTGCTCGAGGCCCATTGGGGACTCGGAATCGGCTCCGCCGGGTATGCGCTCGTCGAGGAGACCGCCCGCGAGTACGGTCGGACCGTGCTGCAGTCGTGGGCGCAGCATCCCGACCAGCCCGGGCCGCGCCTCGAGCCGCCGACCGGGTTCGGGTCGATCCCCGAGGATCACATGGCGCGGTTCTACCTGCGGCACGGCTACGCGCTCGAGCAGATCGAACGCGAGAGCGTCCTCGACCTGCCGGCGTCCGAGGCGACGGTCGCACGCCTGCTCGCCGACGCCGAGGCGGCTTCTGCGGGCTACCGCGTCGTGCAGTGGCAGCTGCCCACTCCCGCGGAGCACGCCGAGGGGTTCGCCTGGATGAAGTCGCGGATGTCGACGGACACGCCGATGGGCGCACTCGAGTTCGACGAGGAGACATGGGATGCCGAGCGCGTCGCCCTGCACGACAAGCGCGTGCTCGACGGCGGCCGCACGATGCTCGTCACCGCGGCGCAGCACATCGACAGTGGCGAGCTCGTCGCATTCAACGAGCTCGTGATCGGCGGTGACGCCCGCGCCGCGAGCCACCAGGAGGACACGCTGGTGCTCAAGGAGCACCGCGGGCACCGTCTCGGCATGCTCGTCAAATGCGCGGGCCTCACCACGTGGCGCCGGGACATCGCACCCGATTCCCCGCGCGTCATCACTTACAACGCCGAGGAGAACCGCCCGATGCTCGACATCAACGAGGCGATCGGCTTCACGCCCAAGGCCTACAACGGCGCGTGGAAGAAGGTCCTGACGTGACCGACGAGATCGTCCTCCGCCAACCGCAGCGCCGACCCGATGGGTTCCGCCCCGTGCTCTATGCGGAGGTGTGGCAGAAGAAGGTTCCGCTCTGACACGCGCGTTAGGCTGAAACTTCCGATCCGATGGTCCGGGAGGCAGTGTGCGCGAGCCCGGAGGGCAGGGAACGGCACCGGCGGAGACAGCCGGACCAGACACCGAGACCTCGTCCGATCGGAGGCGATGGTGGCGCCGGGCATCCGTGCTCGTCGCGCTCCTCGTCTCCTCCCTGGTGGTGGTGCTGCTGACCTGGCCACAGATCTTCGGCGCGCAGCGCGCGTTCGGTATCGCGCAGCTGATCGCGTTCCGGGCGCCGCTCGCGATCGGGTGGGGCCTGCTGACGGTGGCGGTGGCAGTCGTCGCGGTGTTGCTCGCCCGGCGGAACGATCGGCGGAAGCCCCTCCTCGCACTCGGGCTCGTCGTCGTCCTCGCAGCCGGTGCGCTGGGCAACGGTGCGGTCCTCCTCAGTCGTGGCTGGGATACCGGCGAACCGCTCCCCGCCGGGGACCTCGTCGTGCTCGCGTGGAACACACAAGGCGGCGCGACGTCACCGGACGAGATCGCCCGCGTCGCGGCGGAGGTCCGAGCCGACGTGGTGAGCCTTCCCGAGACCGACGAAGACGCGGCGGGCGACGTCGTACGCCTGCTCGCCGCGCGGGGCATTGCCATGACTGCGCACACCGCCCGGGCTGACGGCGACTACGACTGGATCCCGACCTCGGTACTCATCGCCGACGGGCTCGGCGAGTACGCGCTGGATCGGGAAGCGGGGAGCACGCCCGGCCTGCCGAGCGGCGTCTGGAAGCGCGTCGACGGTGACGATGACGCGCCCGTCATCGTGGCCGCTCATCCCCTGCCGCCGTTGCCGAGCACCATGGACGCCTGGAAGGCGGGGCTCGAATGGGTGGGCGGCGCCTGCAGCACGTCCGGGCCGCACGTCGTCGTCGCGGGCGACTTCAACGCGACCGACGACCACCTGGCGGGTCTCGGCGCCGCCGGACACCTGATCGGATTGTGCGACGACGCGGCGCAGGAGGCCGGCGGCGCGGCATCCGGCACTTGGCCGGCGGACGTCCCATCGTGGGTGTCCTCACCGATCGACCACGTACTCCACGGCTCGGGATGGACGGCGCGGAGCGTCCGTGTGCTCGACGGCGATCCGGACGGCACCGACCACCGCCCGATCGTGGCCGTGCTCGATCGGCGGTGAGAAGTGCAACGATGACCGTCGCGGCGCTCGAGCTTTTGGGACACTGAACCCATGCACCTCGAAACTGCGCGCCTCCGCCTGCGGGAGATGACCGTAGCCGACCTGCCGGATCTCCGCGCGATCCTGCAGGACGAGCAGACCATGACGGCGTACGAGGGTGCGTTCGATGAGACGATGACGCAGGCCTGGCTGGAACGGATGCTCGGACGGTACCGAGACGACGGCTTCGGCATGTGGGCCGTCGAACTGCGCGAGAAGCCCACGATGATCGGCCAGTGCGGGCTCACGCGGCAGCACATCCTCTCGCAGGATGTCATCGAGGTCGGCTATCTCTTCAACCGCGCCTACTGGCATCAGGGGTATGCGACCGAGGCGGCTACTGCCTGCGTCGACTACGCGTTCGAGCATCTCAGAGTCGATCAGGTCTGGGCGCAGATACGCGACACCAACGTCGCTTCGGTGAATGTCGCGCGGCGCCTCGGGATGACCGAGCGCGGCCGCTTCGAGAAGCACTACCGCGGAGTCGACATGCCGCACATCGCATTCGCCCTTGACCGAGCGGATGCCGAGTAGCGTCAGCTCCTCCGCTGGCACTTCGGACAGAAGTGCGACCCGCGGTTCATGAAGCTCTCCCGGACGAGCTTCGTGCCGCACCGCGGGCATGATTCACCATCCCGCCCGTAGGCGTTCAGGGAGTGCGCAAAATAGCCGGCCTGTCCGTTGACGTTGACGTACTGGCTGTCGAAGCTCGTCCCACCCTCGGCCAACGCACGCTCGAGCACCGCGCGCACCTCGGCCAGGAGGCGATTGACCGCCCGATCGGAGAGGGCAGAGCCGGGCGTCTCGGGGTGGATGCGCGCGGCCCACAGCGACTCGTCGGCGTAGATGTTGCCGACCCCGCTCACGACGGTCTGATCGAGGAGTATCCGCTTCACGGCGGAACGCTTCGCGCGAACGGATGCCGCGAAGCGGCCGTCCGAGAACGCGGGATCGAGCGGATCGCGGGCGATGTGGGCGACTTGCGAGGGGACCTGCGGGGCATCCGTGCCCCATCCCCCGGCGGCGCCGTCGGCAGTCAGGACGAGCTGGTCCACGGCGAGCGATCCGAACGTGCGCTGATCGGAGAAGACGACGGCGAGGTCGCCGTGCGCGGGGTGCGCGATGTCCAGGCGTATGCGCTCGTGCCGCTCGGGCTCGGCACCACTTGGACGCAGCAGCATCTGCCCGCTCATCCCGAGGTGACCCACGATCGCCTCGGACGACTCTCCGACCGCACCTGCCGCGGGCTCGAGCGGCAGCCACAGGAACTTGCCGCGCCGCGCGGCCGCCGACACGGTCCGGCCATTCAGGGCGCGCTCGAAGGACGCGGCATCGCCCGCGTGCCGGGTGAGCGCCCGGGGATCGAGCACCGTCACGGCCTCGATGCGCGCGCCGACGAGGGCCGGCGCGAGGCCCGCGCGGACGACCTCGACCTCGGGGAGTTCAGGCACGGTCGCTGAGCGCGTGCCAGACGGCCAGCGCGCCCGCCATCTCGGCCTGCTTCTTGCTGGAGCCGACGCCCGTGCGCGTCACCTCGCCGACGGTGACGGCGGCCGTGAAGACGCGATGATGGTCCGGGCCTTCCGACGTCAGGGCGTAGACGGGCGGCGCGAGCGCCGCCCGCGCCGCGAGCTCCTGCAGACTCGTCTTCGGGTCCATCGCGGCCCCGTAGCGCTCGGGGTCGGCCATGAGAGGTGCGACCAGTCGCAGCACGAGCGCGGTGGATGCCTCGGGGCCGGCCGAGAGGAACGCCGCTCCGAGGATCGCTTCCATCGTGTCGGCGAGGATCGAGTCCTTGTCGCGACCGCCGGTCTGATCCTCCCCGCGGCCGAGCCGGATGTGGGCTCCGAGCCCGATGCCGCGCGCGACCTCCGCGAGCGCGACGGTCGACACGACGCTCGCCCGCCGCTTCGCGAGGGACCCTTCGTCGAGGTCGGGGTGTTCACGGAACAGATGCACCGTCACGGCCTGGCCGAGAATCGAGTCGCCGAGGAACTCCAGGCGCTCGTTGTGCGGCACGCCGCCGTGCTCGTACGCGTACGAGCGGTGCGTGAGCGCAAGCGACAGAAGCTCGGGGTCGATGTCGACCCCGAGCTTGTCGGTGAGCACCGTGTGCTCAGTCATCGCGTCCATCAGGGCGCGACGATCAGATGTCTGCGACCTTGCGGCCCTTGTACTCGAGGAACAGCTCGGTGCCCTGCGAGTCGGTGACGACCTTCGCCTGGTGCGGGCGGCTGTAGACGACCTTGCCGTTCTCGACCGTCTTGACGAGGGCGGGAGCCTCCGCCTTCCACTGCGCACGACGCGAGCGCGTGTTGGAACGGGAGACCTTCCGCTTCGGGGGGTTACCTGCCATGATCAGCTCTTCTCTGTTCGGGAGACGTCGGGGCGCGCGGCCACGTCGTCTTGGTCTGGGGTGAGGGCTTTCAGCGCAGCCCAACGCTCGTCGATCGGGGTTTCCGGCACGGCACCTGCTGTCAGCTTCTCGCCCGTGACCGGATCAAGGCCGGGGCAATCCGGCTGACATACCGGCTGGAATGGAAGCGACAGGACGATCGAATCCCTGACCAGAGTTTCAAGATCCACGTGGTCGTCTTGAACCTCGAAGTCGATCGCTTCCCCCACAGAATACCCGAAGAGCTCCTGAAACTCGACTTCGAGCGGCTCGGCGATGTCGGTGAGGCATCGTCCGCACACGCCCGTGTACCTCGTCTGCACGTCCGCGGTGACAAGGATGCCCTCGTGCACCGCCTCCAGACGCACCTCGAGGTCGACCGGTTCGCCCTTCCCGACGGAGACGAGACCGTCGCCCCACTTCTCGGGGGCGGGCACCTCGATGTCGAACTCGCGCATCTCACCGGCGCGGTGCGCGATGTCGCGCACGGGGAAGACGAACGGACCGCTCACATGCTTTCTGACCACCCGTCCATGGTATCGGGGGTGGTGCCGGGTGCGGCGGTCAGACGGAACGGGCGCCCGTGTCGAGGAACCGCGCGACGGGACCGGGGACGAACGGCGACACGTCTCCCCCGAGCGCCGCGACCTGACGGACGAGGGAGCTCGACACGAGCGCGTGCGACGGGTCTGGCAGCAGGAAGACGGTCTCGATCTCCGCGAGGTGACGGTTCACGATCGCCATCGGCGTCTCGTAGGCGACGTCGACCTGCGAACGGATGCCCTTGACGAGCACCCCGGCATCCACATCCTGCGCATAGTCGACGAGAAGGCCCATGCTCCACGAGGCGACGACGACGTTGCCGGCGATCTCCTGCTCGGCGATCGACTGCTCGAGCAGGCTCAGTCGCTGCGCGATCGGCAGCATGGCCTCTTTGCCCGGATTGTGGACGACGAGGACGTGGAGCTCGTCGTAGAGCCCCGCGGCACGCCGGATGACGTCGAGATGACCGAGGGTCGGCGGGTCGAAAGAGCCCGGCACCACCGCGATGCGGTTGTTCATGGCACCCAGCCTAATCGGGGCGACCTGTGGCTCCGTATCGCGGCGTCACGTCAGTTCTTCGCGAGGGCCGCGCGCTCCTCCTGACCGAGCCGGCGACGCAACGCGTCGGCGACGCCCGGGTGGCTGAGGAGGGCCGGGTCCTCGGCGAGAAGCCGCTCGGCGGCAGCCCGTGCGGTCGCGATCAGGTCGGCGTCGGCGACGACGCGCAGCAGTCGCAGCGACGAGCGCGCACCCGATTGCGCATCGCCCAGGACGTCTCCCTCGCCGCGCAGTTCGAGATCGACCTCGGCGAGGGCGAAGCCGTCCGTCGTCGCCGCGACGGCTTCGACGCGCGAACGCGCGGGCGTTCCCGCGGGCGCCTCCGTGACGAGCAGGCAGAGCCCCGGCAACGCTCCGCGACCGACGCGTCCTCGCAGCTGGTGCAGCTGCGAGACGCCGAACCGGTCGGCCTCGAGGATCACCATCGTCGAGGCGTTCGGCACATCGACACCGACCTCGACGACGGTCGTCGCGACGAGGACGTCGATCTCCCCGCGCGCGAAGGCCTGCATGACGGCATCCTTCTGCTCCCCCGGCATCTTGCCATGGAGGGTCTCGACCCTGATCGCATCGAACGCGGGAAGGGTGGCGAGCAACTCCCGTACCTGCACGACGCCCCAGCGCGTGCGTGGTTGTTCTCCCTCCAGGACGGGCGCGTCGGTCGGCGCCTCCTGGGCCTTCGCGCCCGCCTCGGCGTCGATCGCGGCGCACACGACGAACACCTGTCGCCCGAGCGCCACCTCTTCCGCGACGCGCTCCCAGACGCGCGTGAACCAGGCCGGCTTCTCGGCGAGAGGTGCCACGTGCGTCGCGATCCCGGCGCGGCCGGGCGGAAGCGACCGGATCGTGGAGACGTCGAGATCGCCGAAGACCGTCATCGCCACGGTGCGCGGGATGGGCGTCGCCGTGAGCACCAGCACGTGCGGCGCGGTGCCCTTCGCCCGGAGCGTCTCACGCTGCTCGACTCCGAACCGGTGCTGCTCGTCGACGACGACGAGACCGAGGTCGGCGAAGGTCGTCGACGCGCTCAGGAGCGCGTGCGTGCCGACGACGATGCGCGCCTGCCCGGATGCCGCGCGCAGGGCGGCTTTGCGGCGCTCCGCGGCGGGGAGCTGGCCCGTGAGGAGCGTCGGCATGAGCTCGGGGGCGAGCTCCGGGCCGAGCAGTCGCGCGATCGAGCGCACGTGCTGCGCGGCGAGCACTTCGGTCGGCGCGATCAGAGCAGACTGGCCGCCGGACTGCGCGACCTGCAGCATCGCACGCAGGGCGACGAGGGTCTTGCCCGAGCCGACCTCGCCCTGCACGAGCCGGTTCATGGGCCAGGCGCCCTCGAGGTCGTGCGCGATGATGTCGCCGACCACGCGCTGGTCGTCCGTCCGCTCGAACGGCAGGCGCTCGTCGAACCGTTCGAGGAGAGCGCCGGCGGGGCGCGCCGTCGCCGACAACGCCCGGACGAACTGTCGCTGCTGCAGGAGCGCCGTCTGCAGGACGAACGCCTCGTGCATGCGCAGGGTCCTGCGTGCCGGCTCGACCTCGGACGGGTCCCGCGGCGCGTGGATGCCCCGCAGTGCGGTGTCCGCGTCGAGAAGCCCTTCGGAGGCCCGGAAGTCGTCCGGCAGCGGGTCCGGCACGGGGCCGAGCGTGCCGACCACCTCCTCGACGGCCTTCTGCACCTGCCAGCTCGCCACGGTGCTGGTCGCGGGGTAGATCGGGATCGGCGTGTTCTGGTGGACCTGGGCGTTGAGCCTCGCGGCATCCTCGTCCTCGAACAGCGCGTACTCGGGGTGCGCCAGCTGCTGATGACCCTTGAACTGACCGACCTTGCCGGAGAAGATGCCCTGCCGTCCGACCTGCAACTGGTCGGCGCGCCACTTCTGGTTGAAGAATGTGAGGGTGAGCGCGCCCTCGCCGTCGCTGATGACCGCTTCGACGATCGAGCCGTTGCGCTGCTTCATCGAGCGCACCGAGACGGAGCGGACCTCCGCGACGATCGTGACCTGCTCGCCGAGCGGCAGCGACGCGATGGGGGTCAGCTCGCCCCGGCGGGCGTACCGCCGCGGGTAATGGTTCAGCAGGTCTCCGACGGTCTCCATGCCGAACGCGCGCTGGAACTTCGCCGCCGTCTGCGCCCCGACGACCTCGGCGAGGCTCGTGTCGAGCGTGACGGTGGACATGCGTCGAGTCTAGGCAGGGGTGGGGACGTACGCCCCGCACGGCATATGCGCCCGCGTAGCCTGCGATGATGATCCGTCGCCTCGTCGCCCGCACGTTCTGGACGTTCAGTCGATGGAAACTGCGCACCGAGCCGGCGCCCACACGCCCGACGGTCCTCATCGGCGCACCGCACACCTCGAACTGGGACTTCGTCCTCATGCTGGCGATCGCCTGGCGACTCGGCATCCCCGTGCGCTGGCTCGGCAAGGCGAGCCTGTTCGCCGGCTGGCGGGGACCTGTCATGCGCGCGCTCGGCGGCATCCCCGTGCAGCGCGACGACGCGAGCCGCGTCGTCGGCGAGGTCGTCGAGCGCGTCCGGGCGGGCGAGGTGTTCGGCCTCGTCGTCACGCCCGACGGCACGCGCGGCGGGAACGCGTACTGGAAGAGCGGCTTCTACCGCATCGCCCGCGAGACCGGGATGCCCGTCACGCTCGGCTACGTCGACCGCACGACGATGACGACGGGCCTCGGTCCGACGATCGAACTCACGGGAGACGTGGGCGCCGACATGGACCGGATCCGCGCCTTCTACGCCGACAAGGCAGGATTGCGGCCGGAGCGACGCACCGAGCCGCGCCTGCAGAACGAGCGGCAGCCGGCGGCCTGACTCGCGCACCTCGGTAGGGTGGCTCCGTGACGCGCATCATCGCCGGGGCCGCCGGATCCCTCGCCCTCGCGGTGCCGGATGCCGGTACCCGCCCGACGAGCGACCGGGTGCGCGAGTCCCTGTTCGGTGCGCTGGAGTCCGCCGATCGACTCCACGGCGCCGCCGTGCTCGACCTGTATGCCGGGTCGGGTGCGCTCGGGCTCGAAGCCCTCAGTCGCGGGGCGGCGTCGGCCGACCTCGTCGAGAAGTCGCCACGCGCCGCGTCGGTGACCGAACGCAATGCCCGCACGGTCGCGCGGGCGGTTCCGGGCGCGGTCGGGCGCGTGCACCGCGCCGCGGTGGATGCCTATCTGCGCAGCGCCACGACGGCGTTCGACCTCGTGTTCGTCGACCCACCGTACGACCTCGACGAGACGTCGCTCACAGAGACGCTCGCCCTGTTGACACCCCGCCTGCACGAGGAGGCCGTCGTCGTCGTCGAGCGTGCGACACGCTCGGGCGAACCTCGACTACCCACGGGCCTCGTGCTCGACCGCGCCAAGAAGTACGGCGACACGACCCTGTGGTGGCTCACGCCGATCGCGGAGTGACTCAGCCGAGCCCGGCGTCCCAATCGTGGTGGGGGTCCCACCCGAGGTGACCGGTCACGGCCTCTCCACCGACCGTCACAGCCGCGTCCCCCCGTGCCACGATGCGACCCACGGCGCGGTACCCCTCGGGCAGCGGTCCGGAGAAGCAGGCCAGGAGCGCGTGATCCTCACCGCCGCGGAGAGCCGCGTCGTCGGCGACGGCGTCGAGATCGACGGTGACGCCCGAGGCATCCGCGAGCCGCGTGGCATCCAGCAGCAGGCCGTCCGACACGTCCATGAGCGCCGTCGCGCCGCCGCGCGCCGCGACGACGCCGAGGCTTACCGGCGGCCGGGGGCGCAGCTGAGCCGTGAGGTCGCGGCGCTCCGCGGCGGTCAGGATTGCATCGTCCACCGGGACCGGCGTGCCGGCGCCGTCGCGGAAGCGATCGAACAGCAGCGTGATCCCGCGGGCCGCGGGCCCGACCTCCCCGGCGAGTGCCACCGTGTCGCCCGGCCGGGCGCCTGAGCGCAGCACGGGCTCCGTGCCGTCGAGCACGCCGAACGCCGTCACGGCGATCGTGAGGGTGTCGGATGCCGTGAGGTCGCCGCCTTCGACGGCGCAGCCCGGGGCGAGCTCCTCGCACGCGGTGCGGAGCCCACGCGCGAGCTCTTCGACGAAGTGCACGCTCGTGGCATCCGGCAGGGCGAGCGCGACGAACAGCGCCGTCGGGCGCGCGCCCATCGCGGCGATGTCGGCGAGGTTGACCGCCGCCGCCTTCCAGCCGAGGTCGAACCCGCTTGACCAGGCCAGGCGGAAGTCGGGACCGTGCACGAGGGTGTCGGTCGACACGACGGCGCGCCCGCCGGGAACAGCGAGGACCGCGGCGTCGTCCCCCGGGCCGACGAGCGCCTCGGAGGATCCGCTCAGGGCGTCGAAGACGCGACGCAGGAGCGCCCGCTCACCGAGCTCGCCGACCGTCGTCTCGTCTGCCGCGTGCATCCCTCCACGGTAGCCTGGACGTGTGACCCGTACGCGTTCCGCCGCCCTCCTCCTCGCGGTGCTCGGCGTCGCGGGGCTTCTCACGGGGTGCTCGACGACGGTGTCGATGACGCCCGCCGCCGGGGCGAACGATCCGGCGTGCGCGGCGGTCACGGTGCGCCTCGGTCAGAAGGTCGCGGGTCAGGAACGCCGTTGGACCGACGCGCAGGCGACGGGCGCCTGGGGCAATGCCGACGACGGCACGACCGTGCTTCTCACCTGCGGGCTCCCCGAAGCGGGCCCCTCGACGCTCCCCTGCGACTCGCGCGGCGGTGTGGACTGGCTCATCGACGACTCCGAGGCGCCGAAGTACCGGTTCACGACGTTCGGGCGCTCGCCGGCGGTCGAGGTCTACCTCGACTACGACAAGGTCAGCGGGTCGGAGGCGCTCAGCGATCTCGCCCCCGCCGTACAGCAGCTCCCCGCCACGGGCGCGGCCTGCACGGAGCGCCCGACGGACTGAGCAGGGCTCAGCCGCGTCGCTCGATCGCGAGGTCGATCAGTTCGCTGATCAGGTCGGGGTAGGTGAGGCCCGAGGCGATCCAGCACGTCGGGAACATCGAGATCGGCGTGAAGCCGGGCATCGTGTTGACCTCGTTGACGAAGAACTCGGTGCCCGTGTAGAAGAAGTCGACGCGGGACAGGCCCTCGCCGCCGACCGCCTCGAACGCGCGCGCCGCGATCCGCTGCATCTCGGCGAGTTCCCCGGGCTGAAGCTCGGCAGGGCAGACGAGGTCGATTCCCGGGGCATCCAGGTACTTCGCCTCGAAGTCGTAGAAGTCCCGCCCCGTGATGACGATCTCCCCCGCGACGCTCACGCGCGGCGCGCCCCCGTCGCGACCCTCGAGCACACCGCACTCGACCTCACGGCCCGACACCGCCTGCTCGACGAGCACGGTGCCGTCTTCTGCGAACGCCGTCTCGAGCGCCGCGTCGAGCTCGGACCAGTCCGACACCTTCGACACGCCGACGCTCGAACCCGCGCGGGCCGGCTTCACGAACGCGGGAAGACCCAGCGAACGGATGCGCCGCTCCCACAGGTCGCGGTCGTGCTCGAGACCGGCACGGGTCACCGAGACCCACGGCACGACCGGCACTCCGGCCGCCTTCAGCACCTGCTTCGTCGTGTGCTTGTCCATGCCGATCGCCGACATGAGCAGGCCCGCGCCGACGTACGGCAGGTCTAGGAGCTCCAGGAAGCCCTGGATCGTGCCGTCCTCGCCGAAGCGGCCGTGGAGGATCGGGAACACGACATCGACGTCGCCGAGCGAGCGGATGCCCGTGGCATCCGCGACTTTCAGCTCGCGCGACAGGGCCGAGTCCGGCCACAGGATGCGCGTGCCGTTGTCGACAACCTCCGGGAGGTGCGAGGGGTCGAGCGAGAACTTGTCCGGATCGTCGTCCTCGAGGACGAACGCCCCGTCGCGCGTGATACCGATCGGAATGACGTCGAAGCGATCGCGGTCAATTGCCCGCAGTACGCCCCCGGCCGTTGCGGAGCTGATCGAGTGCTCGCTGGAGCGACCGCCGAAGAGCACCGCCACCACCGCTCTGTCCATTCTGGGTCCTCTCACCCGTGGGTTTGTCGTCATCCGTCGTGAGGTGCGGGGCGATGTCGCGCGGGTTCATGGTGCCGTCGAGCACCATCTTCACCTGCTCGACGATCGGCATGAGCACGCCCGAGTCGCGGGCGAGCTGCAGCACGGGCGCGACCGACGCGAGCCCCTCCGCCGTCTGGTTCATCTGCTTCACGACGTCCTGGAAGCTGTACCCCTGGCCGAGCAGGCGCCCCGCCGTGTTGTTGCGGCTGAGCGGCGACTGGCACGTCGCGATGAGGTCGCCGAGGCCGGCGAGCCCCTGCAGGGTCTCGGGCTGCGCGCCGCGGGCGACGGCGAAGTCCGTCATCTCGACGAGGCCGCGCGTGATGATCGACGCCTTCGTGTTCTCGCCGTAGCCCACACCGTCGACGATCCCGATCGCGACGGCGATCAGGTTCTTCAGCACGCCCCCGAACTCGGTACCGATGACGTCGGTGTTCACGAACGTCCGGAAGTAGGAGTTCCGCGCCCGCAGCGCGACCGCCTCCGCCGTGTCCCGGCTCGTCGAGGAGATCACGGCGGCGGTCGGCTGCTCGCGCGCGATCTCGAGGGCGAGGTTGGGGCCGGATGCCACGGCGATGCGCGACGGATCGCAGTGCAGCTCCTGCTCGATGACCTGGCTCATGCGCAGGCCGGAACGCTTCTCGACGCCCTTCATGAGGGAGACGACGGGAGCATCCGTGCCGGCGATGAGGGGACGCACCGCCTTGAGGTTCTGACGCAGGGCCTGGCTCGAGATCGCGAGGTACACCTGCGATGCGCCCTCGAGCGCCTCGGACAGGTGGGAGGTCGCCGACATCGTGCGCGGCAGGTTGATCCCGGGGAGGTACTCGCTGTTGCGGTGGCCCTCGTGGATCTCCTGGGCGAGTTCGGCGCGGCGGGCCCACATGACGACGTGCGCCCCGCCGTCGGCGAGGACCTTCCCGAACGTCGTGCCCCAGCTGCCGGCGCCGATGACGGCGATGCGGGGACGTGCCGGCTCGCCTCTGCGATCGTTCCTAGGAGTCAAGTCGCCCCGTCTCACTCTGACCGTGCTCCGCGGGGTTCCAGCGCTCCGCGGGCGGCTCTTCGCCGCGCAGCTCCCCCATCAGCCGGGAGATGTCCGCCATCACGGCATCCGTCGCGGCGACGAGCCGGGTGTTCGTCCGAGGGCCGGAGCGGAACTCCTCGAGGTCGACCGGCGTACCGACCTTCACGCGGACCCGCTTGCGCAGCGGCCACATGCTGAACTTGCCGTAGGGCGGGAGGATCCGCTGCACCCCCCAGGTCGCAACGGGGATCACGGGAAGATCCCCTGCGAGCGCGAGCCGCACGACCCCGGTCTTGCCACGCATCGGCCACAGGTCCGGGTCGCGGGTGAGCGATCCCTCCGGGTAGACGATGACGCCACGGCCGTGCTCGACGAGATCCTCGGCCTGGCTGATCGTCTGCTTCGCCGCGGATGCCGTGGACGACCGCGCCACGGGGATCATCCCCGTGGCCCGCAGTGCCGCCCCCAGCACCGGGATCTTGAAGAGGCTCTCCTTCGCCATGAACCGGGGCGCCCGCCCGAGCCGCCACGTCGCGGCCGCGACGATGATCGGGTCGAACTCGCTGTAGTGGTTCGGGGCGAGGATGTAGGCGCCCTCCGTCGGGAGGTTCTCGGCGCCCTCGATCTCGATCTTCGCGATGAGTCCGGTGAGCGGCACGACGACCGCCGCGAGCGGCCAGAAGGCGCTCGGGCGGGTCTTCTCCGAAGAGGCGCGGCGGCGCGGGCTCTGCGACACCGGTCAGCCTGCGACGTCGAAGTCGGCGCCGAGCGCGGTCAGCTTGTCGAGGAACTTCTCATACCCGCGGCGGATGATCTCGACGTTACGCACGGTCGACTCGCCCTCGGCCGCGAGCGCCGCGATCACGTAGCTGTACCCGCCGCGCAGATCGGGGACGACGACGTCCGCACCGTGCAGGGGCGTGGGCCCGTTGATGACCGCGGCCTGCTCGAGGGCGCGACGCGCGACCCGCCGATCCGGGCTCGCGATGCCCTCGGGGTGCACGACGATGTCGGCACCCATCTTGTTGAGCGCCTGCGTGAACCCGAGACGATTCTCGTACACGGTCTCGTGCACGGTCGAGGTGCCATCGGCCTGCGTGAGGGCGACGATGAGCGGCTGCTGCCAGTCCGTCATGAAGCCCGGGTGCACGTCGGTCTCGACGACGACGGGCTTGAGCTCTCCCCCACGGCGGAAGCGGATGCCGTCCTCCGCGATGTCGAAGTCGCCGCCGGCCTTGCGGAACACGTTCAGGAACGTCAGCATCTCGGGCTGCTTGGCGCCGCCCACGAAGATGTCGCCGTCGGTCGCGAGCGCCGCGCACGCCCACGAGGCGGCCTCGTTGCGATCGAAGATGCAGCGGTGGTCGTATCCGCGGAGCGAGTCGACACCTTCGATGAAGATGACGCGGTTCGGCTCGTAGGAGATGATCGCGCCCATCTTCTGCAGGACGGCGATCAGGTCCATGATCTCCGGCTCGATGGCCGCACCCCGCAGCTCCGTCGTGCCCTTCGCGCGGACGGCGGTCAGGAGCACCTGCTCCGTCGCCCCGACGCTCGGGTACGGCAGGGTGATGTCGGCGCCGTGGAGGCCGTTGGGCGCCGACAGGCGGATGCCGCTCGGCAGCTTGTCGACCGTGGCGCCGAACGCGCGCAGCGCATCGAGGTGGAAATCGATGGGGCGATCGCCGATGCGGCATCCGCCGAGGTCGGGGATGAATGCCTGACCGAGCAGGTGAAGCAGTGGACCGCAGAAGAGGATGGGGATGCGTGACGCGCCCGCGTGCGCGTCGATCTCCTCGATGTGCGCGGACACGGCTCCGCTCGGGTCGAGGCGCAGCACGCCCTCCCCGTCGTCTTCGATCGCCACACCGTGCACCTCGAGGAGCGACCGCACGACCTGCACGTCGCTGATGTCGGGCACATCGCGCAGGACGCTCTCCGTCTCACCGAGGAGGGAGGCGACCATCGCCTTGGTGGCGAGGTTCTTCGCCCCCTTGACCTCGACACGACCCGTGAGCGGTCTGCCGCCGCGGATCTTCAGGACCTGACCGGAACGGTCGGTTCCCCCGCTGGGCTGCGGCGCCGAAGAGTCGCTGAGGAGGGTGTTCATGAATCGGACCTCACTTGTGGTGTCGAGGGCGGGCCTGCGTCTCCCCGGGTGCGGGGGCGCCGGGCTCGGGCTAGCGGACGGGCTGCGTCCGCGGCCTCCACGCCTCTCGGCGCGCCTCGAACTGCGCGATCTTCTCTTCGTTGCGCAGGGTGAGCCCGATGTCGTCGAGCCCTTCGAGGAGCCGCCACCTAGTGTAATCGTCGATGTCGAAAGTGAGGCTGAGGTCGCCGACACGGACGGTCCGGTCGGTCAGATCCACCGTCATCTCGATGCCCGGATCCGCCTCGATCGCCGCCCAGAGCGCCTCGATGTCCGACTCGGAGACGACCCCCGTGACGAGACCCTGCTTGCCCGCGTTCCCGCGGAAGATGTCCGCGAACTTGGGGCTCAGCACGACTCGGAACCCGTAGTCGCGGAGCGCCCAGACGGCGTGCTCGCGGCTCGAGCCGGTGCCGAAGTCGGGCCCCGCGACGAGGATCGAGGCGCCCGCGTAGGCCGGCTGGTTCAAGACGAACTCCGGGTCCTGCCGCCAGTTGGCGAACAGGGCGTCGTCGAAGCCCGTCTTCGTCACCCGCTTGAGGTAGACGGCCGGGATGATCTGGTCGGTGTCGACCGCCGAGCGCGTGAGCGGGGCGGCGATGCCGGTGTGGGTCGTGAACGCATCCATGTCAGGCCTCCACCCGCTCGGTCACCGGCAGATCACTGGGGCTCGCGAGGCGGCCGAGCACGGCCGTCGCGGCGGCCACGAGCGGCGAGACGAGGTGCGTGCGCCCACCCTTGCCCTGCCGTCCCTCGAAGTTGCGGTTGCTGGTCGATGCGCAGCGCTCCCCCGGCGCCAGCTGGTCGGGGTTCATGCCGAGGCACATCGAGCACCCCGCGAAACGCCACTCGGCACCGAAATCGGTGAACACCTTGTCGAGCCCCTCGGCCTCGGCCTCGAGGCGCACACGCGCCGAGCCCGGCACGACCATGACGCGCACGTTCTCCGCCTTACGGCGCCCCTCGATGATCGACGCGAACGCGCGCAGGTCTTCGATCCGGCTGTTCGTGCAGGAGCCCATGAACACGGCATCCACCGTCACGTCCTTCAGCGGCGTGCCGGCGGCGAGGTCCATGTACTCGAGTGCCCGTTCCGCCGCGGCGCGCTCGTTGGGGTCGGCGAACGATGCCGGGTCGGGCACCGTGTCGCTCAGGGAGACGCCCTGACCGGGGTTCGTCCCCCACGTCACGAAGGGCTCGAGCTCGTTCGCATCGAGGAAGACCTCGGCGTCGTAGACGGCGCCCTCGTCCGAGGGCAGGGTGCGCCAGTACGCGACCGCGTCGTCCCAGTCCTGGCCGGTCGGGGCGTGCGGGCGGCCCTTGACGTACGCGAAGGTCGTCTCGTCGGGCGCGACCATGCCGGCGCGCGCACCCGCTTCGATCGACATGTTGCACATCGTCATCCGCCCCTCCATCGAGAGGGAGCGGATGGCGCTGCCGCGGAACTCCAGCACGTAGCCCTGGCCGCCGTTCGCACCGATCTTCGCGATGATCGCGAGGATGATGTCCTTCGCCGTGACGCCCGGCTTCAGCTCGCCCTCGACCGTGATCGCCATCGTCTTGAAGGGCTTCAGCGGCAGGGTCTGCGTCGCGAGGACGTGCTCGACCTCGCTCGTGCCGATGCCGAACGCCATCGACCCGAAAGCGCCGTGCGTCGAGGTGTGGCTGTCGCCGCAGACGACCGTGATGCCCGGCATCGTGAGTCCGAGCTGCGGACCGACGACGTGGACGATGCCCTGCTCCTTGTCGCCGAGCGAGTGCAGGCGCACCCCGAACTCCCCGGCATTGCGGCGCAGCGTCTCGATCTGCGTGCGGCTCGTGAGGTCGGCGATCGGCTTGTCGATGTCGAGGGTCGGCGTGTTGTGGTCCTCGGTGGCGATCGTCAGATCGAGCCGGCGTACGGGTCGGCCTTCGGCGCGGAGGCCGTCGAACGCCTGCGGGCTCGTCACCTCGTGCACGAGGTGCAGGTCGATGTAGATGAGGTCCGGCTCGCCGTTCTCGCCCTTGACGACCAGGTGGTCGTCCCAGAGCTTCTCGGCCAGCGTGCGAGGACGATCGGGGATGGAAGCGGTCATGGTGTCTCGTTCTCCAGATTGAGGATCAAGCCCATCACGGACTCCGCGACGAGAGAGGGCTCAGAACGAGATCTCGTCGCGGCCGCTAAGGAGAAGGCGAGCGATCCGCACGAACGTCAGACTACCACCGGTGCGGTGCCGGGCCGCGCGCAGGGTCACGCTCCGTCGACGGTGGGGGGCGTGCCCTTCTCGTCCGCCACCGCATCCGCGGCTTCCGCCGGGGTCGCGGGCGCGATGCCGGCGCGTCGCTCCCGGGCGGATGCCACGAGGCTCGCACCCGTCGCCACCACCATCGCCACGACGATCACGCCGAGCGACATCCATGTCGAGATCTCGGGTGCCCATTCGATGTGCTCGCCCCCGTTGATGAAGGCGAGCTCGTTGACGTGCATCGCGTGGAAGACGAGCTTGACCCCGATGAAGGCGAGGATGAAGGCGATGCCGTAGTGCAGGTACTTCAGCCGGTCGAGGAGGTCGCCGAGGAGGAAGTACAGCTGACGCAGCCCCATGAGCGCGAACAGGTTCGCGGCGAACACGATGAACGGGTTCTGCGTGATGCCGAAGATCGCAGGGATGGAATCGATCGCGAAGAGAAGATCCGTCATGCCGATCGCGACGAAGACGATGAGCATCGGCGTGAACATGCGCTTGCCGCCGACCGTGGTGCGAAGCTTCGAGCCGTCGTAGTGGTCGCTGATGTCGACCGCGCGGCGGAGGGTCCGCACGATGAACGACTCCTGCTTCACGTCGTCGTCGTGGTCGCCGCCCGGGAAGGCCTGACGCCATGCGGTCCAGATGAGGAACGCACCGAAGATGTAGAAGACCCAGCTGAACTGCTCGATGATCGCCGCGCCCGCGAGGATGAACAGGCCCCGCAGCACGAGGGCGATGATGATGCCCACCATCAGGACTTCCTGCTGATAGCGCCGCGGCACCGCGAACTGGCCCATGATCAGCACGAAGACGAACAGATTGTCGATCGACAGGCTGTACTCGGTCAGCCAGCCGGCGATGAACTGTCCCGCGAACTCGTGCCCTGCGAACATCCAGAGGAGCCCCGCGAAAAGGAGCGCCAGCGCGACGTAGAACACGACCCAGAGCGTCGATTCCTTCGTCGAGGGGATGTGCGGACGCTTGAGGATCAGCAGGAGGTCGGCGGCGAGGATGAGGACGAGGACGATCAGAGATCCGACTTCGAACCAGACGGGAAGCTCCATGCGGGCCTTTCGAGGGGACGTGTGACGTCGAAAGTCTCTCCCCCGCCGGCCGTGGCCGGCGGCGCGCGCCCGGGGCCCCGACGACGGAGCCCGTATTGACGGGACACGCGATACGGGATACTCCCTCTCGCTCGCACAAGGATACAGGCGGAAGTGAGACGGATGTCACCCGCTCGACACTGACAGAGTGGGAAAGGACGAAAGGACAGGGCCATCGACACGACCGAGCGCACGGATGCCGAGCTCGTCGACGCCGCCGTGGGCGGCAGCGACGAAGCGTTCCGCACGCTCTACCGCGCGTACGCGAGGCCGGTGTACTGGCTCGCGTTCTCGTTGGTGGGCACGCAGGCCGACGCGGAGGACGTGCTGCAGGAGACATTCCTCGCCGCGTGGCGGAAGCTGCCCGGCCTGGAGCTCGCCGGGCAGTCGCTCCTGCCGTGGCTCGTGACGATCTGCCGGTTCCAGAGCGCGAACCGCATCCGGCGCCAGCGGCGCGACCGTATCCACACCGCGGCCGCCGTCGAAGAGGACATGCCGGACACGGTCGACGTCGAGAAGCAGGTGGTGGATGCCGCGCTCGTCGAGCGCGTACTGACCGAAGTGGGGACGTTGAGCCCACTCGACCAGCAGATCTTCCGTCTGTGCGCCGCGGAGGGCTACGCCTACGACGCCGCCGCGGCAGAGCTCGGCGTCACGCACGGAGTCGTCCGCAATCGCCTCTCCCGCATCCGCACACGGCTGCGGAGCACGATCGAACCGGAGAGAGCATGAACGTGCAGCACATCGACCTGCCTGAGATCGGCGACGACAAGATCGCCGACATCGAGCGCGCCCTGTTCGCGCAGATCACCGAGGAGCGTCGCGGAACGGCGGCGGACCGACTCGCCGAAGCCGAGCGCGGGCGTGCGCGCGCGGTGCGCCGCGGGCGCATCTGGATGGGCACCACCGCCGCGGCCGCGGTGGTCGCGGCGGCCGCGATCATCGCGCCGCAGCTCATGACCGGCGGCGTCGGGGCGAGCACCGTCGCCTCTGAGCCGTTCAGTGTGCCCGAGGGCGTGCGCCTCGGGGCAGCGTCGAGCTCGACGGCGGACACGGCCGGCGGTGCGGCGGATGCCGCGATCGACGGCACCGCACCCGCGACCTCGGGCTCGTCGACGACACGCGAGATCATCGCGACCGCGAGCGCCGCGGTCGTCGTCGACGATCCCACCGCCGCGATCGCGTCGATCACGAGCACGGCGACGGCTGCCGGCGGCTATGTCGAGTCGATGAGCATCGACGACAGGCGCTCCGCTGCCCCCACTGGCGCGCAGGACGTGCCGCCGGACATGGCGGTCGCTCCCTACCCGCAGCCGGCCGGGGCGTGGATCTCCGTGCGGATCCCCGCCGACACGCTCACCGACACCCTGGCGGGGCTGTCCGGGCTCGGCGAGATCACGTCATCCCAGGTGGATCGGCGGGATGTCACGACCGAATCGGTCGATCTGCGTGCGCGCGTCGGCGCGCTCCAGGCATCCGTCGACCGTCTCACCGAGCTGCTCGGACAGTCGACCTCGACGGCCGATCTCATCGCGGCGGAGTCCGCACTGTCGCAGCGGCAGTCCGAGCTCGACTCGCTGAAGCAGCAGCTCTCGTACCTCGACGACCAGGTCGCGATGTCGACGCTGACGGTCTCGCTCACCGAGCCGGCGCCGGCGCAGACGGCGAACCCGGCGGGCTTCGGCGACGGTCTCGCGGCGGGCTGGAACGGATTGGTCGCCTCGCTCAACGGACTCGTCATCGGGCTCGGCTTCCTCGTGCCGTGGCTCGCCGTCGCCGCCGTGATCGTGCTCGTCGTGTGGCTCATCCGCCGGGCGCGACGCGCGCGCAGCGGGCGCGCGATCGAGACGTCCGCGACGGCCGGCGCCGACTCCGAGGCGTGACGGACAGCAGGATCGGCGTCTCGCCCAGATGACGAAACGCCCGATCCGAGGACCGGGCGTTTCGTGTTGGTGACCCCAGCGGGATTCGAACCCGCGTTACCGCCGTGAGAGGGCGGCGTACTAGGCCGCTATACGATGGGGCCGCACCGCGTGCCGCACACCCCGCGAGGGGCGATCAGGCAACCGTTCGATTATGCCACGCCTCGCGCACGACGACCAAATCGGCGCGCACATCTCGCGCCGACCTTGCGACCCGCGCGGCGCCGGCGTTGACTTGCCCCATGCGCATCACGAAGCACGAGCACGCCTGTCTCGAACTGGAACAGGACGGACGCAAGCTCATCATCGACCCCGGCGGCTTCACCCTCCCCTTGGAGGACCTGCACGGGCTCACCGCCGTCGTCATCACCCACGAGCATCCCGATCACTGGACGCCGCAGCATCTCGACCGGCTCCGCGCGTACAACGCCGATGTCCCCGTCTACGCGACTCCCGCCGTCGCCGCAGCGGTCCCCGGCGTCATCGCCGTCCACGCAGGCGACACCGCCACGGCCGGCCCCTTCTCGCTCTCCTTCCACGGCGGCACGCACAGCGTCATCCACGAGTCGATCCCGGTCGTCGACAACGTCGGCGTGCTCGTCAACGACGAGTTCTTCTACCCGGGCGACTCGTATGCCCTGCCGAAGCACGCCGACATCGCCCTGCTGGCCGCACCGATCGGCGCACCCTGGCTGAAGATCGGGGAGGCCATGGATTTCGTCCTCGCGGCGAAGCCCCGACGGGCATTCGGAACGCACGACATGACCCTCTCGCGCATCGGACTGGACATGCACCGCGCACGCCTCAGCTGGGCCACCGAACAGAACGGCGGCGAGTTCGTCGCGCTGGAAGTGGGCGACACGATCGACCTGTGACCCGAGTGCGGGCGGATCGGCCTGTGGCACCAGGTCCGCGCCTCGGCGAGTCCGCGCGGGGGCCCTCCCCCACGCGCGCCACGCCCTGGTGAAGCGCGCCGGCGAAGCCCCACAACACGACGGATGCCGCGACCCGTTGCGGGGGTCGCGGCATCCGTAGGTGCGGGTGAGGCTCAGGCCTCAGGCGTCGTGATCCGTCTCGAGGAAGGCCACGAGGGAATCGAGCGCCTGCTCGGCGCCGTCACCCTCCGCCTTCAGCGTCACAACAGTGCCCTGCGTGGCGCCGAGTCCCATGAGCGACAGGATGCTGCCGGCGTTGAGGTCGGGGCCGCCTTCGACGGCGATGGTGACCGGTACACCGGCCTCCTTGACCGCCTGCACGAAGAGCTTCGCGGGACGGGCGTGCAGGCCCGAACTGCTGGCGACGGTGGCCTGACGTTCTGCCATGGGATCCTCCTGGGTCGTGGTTGAGGTTCGTTCTTCGAGACTATGCGGTCGCGACCGCGGACGGTACTTCTGCCGCGCCGGACAAACCCGGCTCCGGCGCCCTGCGTGCGAACTTCTTGAGCACAACGAGCAGCAGCGCGGAGACGACGACGCCGGCCGCAAGCGCCACGATGAAGCCCCAGATCGGGCTGATCGCGAACAGCACGAAAATACCGCCATGAGGCGCGTAGCTCGTGACGCCGAAGACCATGCTGAGGGCACCCGTAACGGCTCCGCCGACCATCGAGGCGGGGATGACGCGCAGCGGGTCAGCGGCTGCGAAAGGGATCGCCCCCTCGCTGATGAATGCTGCGCCCAGCAGCCAGGCCGCCTTCCCGTTCTCCCGCTCGACTGGCGTGAACAGCGGACGGGCGAGAACGGTGGAGGCAAGGGCCAGCGCCAGCGGAGGCACCATGCCTGCGCACATCACGGCAGCCATGATCAGGTAGGGGGCCGTGTTCGTCGCGGATGCCGCAGCGAGACCGGTGGTCGCGAAGACGTATGCCACCTTGTTGACCGGGCCGCCAAGGTCGAAGCACATCATCAGACCGAGGATGACGCCGACGAGCACGACACCCGCGCCGCTCTCCGTGAGAGCGTTCAAGCCGTTCGTCAAGGCCTCCATGAGCGCGGCGATCGGACGACCGAGGAACAGCACCATGAGTCCCGACGCGACGATCGAAGCGACGAGGGGAATGATCACGACAGGCATGAGTCCCCGCAGCCAACGCGGTGCGTTGAGGCTGCCGAGCCACCAGGCGACGAACCCCGCGAGGAGACCACCGATGATGCCACCGATGAAGCCAGCGTTCATAGTCACCGCGATCGCACCGGCGACAAACCCGGGCGCGATGCCCGGACGGTCGGCGATCGCGAACGCGATATACCCGGCAAGGGCGGCTACAAGGAAGCCCATCGACGCGGCACCGATCATGAATGCGACCGAGCCGAGGTACTGGCCGAGGGGGCCGAGCGGCGAGGTGATGTTCTCAGTGGGCAGGCTCCACAGCGAGTTCTCAATGATGACCTTTGAGGCGTTGTCCGTCACCTTGTAGCCGCCGAGCAGGAAGCCCAGCGCGATCAGCAGGCCGCCGCCGGCGACGAACGGGATCATGTAGCTGACACCCGTGAGGAGAATGCGCTGGATCTTCGCCCCCCAAGACAACTTCGCCGTCGGGACGGCGCCCATGGCCGACGTCGCTGCAGCCGCTACGCGCGCGCCGTTAGGGTCGGCCGCAATAGCGACTGCCTCGGAGATCAGCTGCGCAGGCTGTTCGATGCCGCGCTTCACACCGGAACGGACGACGGGCTTACCGGCGAACCGCTGGGGGTCGCGCACGTCGACGTCGGTTGCAAAGATGACGGCATCAGCATTGTCAATGACGCTCTGGTCGATCGCCTTGTAGCCCGACGACCCCTGCGGCTCGACGACGAGGTCGATCCCCTCCTTCTTGCCCTCGGCGGTCAGCGCGTCGGCGGCCATGAAGGTGTGGGCGATTCCGGTCGCGCAGGCAGTCACGGCGACGATGCGGGCGGGGCGCCCGTGAATCACGTGCGACGCGGACGAGGCGGCGACAGGGGCCGCAGCCGACGCGGCGGCGGGCGCCGGGGCATCCGACACCGCGTGCTGGACGAGGGCGACGACGTCCTCCGGCGAAGCGGCGGAGCGAAGTCCATCGGTGAAGTCCTCGCGCATGAACGCCCGCGCGAGCCGCGAGAGCACGGCGAGGTGCTCTTCGGCGGCGGTGTCGGGCGCCGCGATGAGGAACACGAGGTCGGCGGGACCGTCGTCGGCGCCGAAGTCGACACCGGGCTTCAGCCGCGCGAAGGCGAGGGTCGCCTCCGTCACGGCGGGGCTCTTCGCGTGCGGGATCGCGATGCCGCCGGGGAGCCCCGTCTCATCGGTCTGCTCGCGCTTCCAGGCGTCTGCCGCGAGCGCGGCGGCGTCGACGGCGCGGCCGGACGCGGCGACGCGTGCGGCGAGGGCGTCGATCACGGCCCTCTTGTCGGCGCCGAGCGGCTCGTCGAGGCTGACGAGCGCCGGCGTGATGATCTCGGACACGATGACCTCCAGTGGTGTGTCTCGGGTGGTGGGCTGCTATGCCCGGGGAAGGGTCCTCACCGGCACATCGCCGGGGAGGAGATCTGCGGGGGTGGGCGCCTGCGTGCCGGGGAGTGCCGCGGCGGCGGATCCGTAGCTGATGCCGGAGCGCAGACACTCTTCGGGCGAGGCGCCGCGGGACTCGGCGATCAGGTACCCGGCAAGGGAGCTGTCGCCGGCGCCGACGGTGCTGCGCACCGTGGTCGGCGGCGGCGTCCCGTGCCACGCACCGGCTTCGCTGACGAGCACGGCACCCGCACCGCCGAGAGTGACGAGTGCAGCGCCCACGCGCGCGGGGACGAGCGAGCGCGCGATCGCGGCGACCTGCTCGGGGAGCGGAGCGGAGGCGTCGAGCGCCACGCCGGCGAGCTCGGCGAGCTCGTCCTCGTTGGGCTTGATGAGGTCGGGGTGCGCGGCGTCGACGACGGCGCGGAGCGCAGGTCCCGAGGTGTCGACGGCGATGCGGGGCGGTTCGCCGCCCGCGGCACGGACGGCGGCGACGACATCGACGTAGAAGTCGTCCGGCAGCCCCGGCGGGAGCGAGCCTGCAAGCACGAGCCAGCGTGCGCCGACGGATGCCTCGACGACGGTGTCCACGAGCGCCGCGGCGTCGGCTGCCGACCGCGTCACACCGGGGAGGTTCACCTTGGTCGTGATGCCGTTCGGGTCCGCGAGCGTCAGATTCGCACGCGCCACACCGGCGACCTCGACGGGGATGACGGGAACTCGTGCGCCACTCAGCACGGCACCGAACGGGTCAGCCGGGTCGAGCGGGAGCACCGCCGTGCTGTCGATGCGTGAGCCGCGCAGCACCCGCGTGACATTGATGCCTTTGCCGCCGGCATCTTCGCGGACGCTCGCGGCGGTCTGCACCTCACCGGGCGCGAGGGCGGCGGAGAGCGCCACGGTGCGATCGAGCGAGGGGTTCGCGGTCAGTGTGATGATCATGCGAGCCACACCTCCGCGTCGGCCTCCGCCAGTGTCATGGCGAGGGGTTCTGCCGGTGACCGGTCGGTGACGAGGATGTCGATGTCGGAGGCCGCCCCGAACGAGACGAGCAGTTCCGCATCGAGCTTGTCGGCATCGGCCACGACGATCACGCGACGCGCTGCGGCGATGACGGCGCGCTTCACGGCGGCTTCGTCGGGGTCGGGCGTGCTGAGCCCGAAGCCGGCCGACAGCCCGTTGGTTCCGATGAAGGCGATGTCGGGGCGGAGACGGGAGACGGCGTCGACAGTCTGTGCGCCGACGGCCGCCGCCGTGAGGCCGCGCACGCGGCCGCCGATCGCGGTGAGGCCGAGGCCCGTTGCTCCGGCGAGGAGATGCGCGATCGTCATCGAATGGGTCACGACCTCCATCGGTGCGGAACCGGGCGCGCGCAGCGCGAGCAGTCCCGCGAGGGCCGCGGTCGTCGTCCCCGCGTCGAGGTAGACGGAGCCCGTGAAACCCGCGGGAACGGCATCCAGCGCGCGGGCGGCGATCGCGAGCTTCGCATCACTGCGACGCGTCGACCGCTCGGCGAGCGAGGGTTCAGCCGTGCTCATCCGTGTGCGAGCGATGGCGCCGCCGTGGACGCGCTGGAGCAGACCGGATGTCTCGAGTTGGTCCAGGTCGCGGCGCACCGTCTCTGTCGTGACACCGAAACGTCGTGCGAGCTCCACCACCGCAACACGGCCATCCGTGGCGATCAGGGTCTCGATCTGGTGTTGTCGCTCCGTCGCGTACATCTCGTCCTCCTCGAACAATCCACACGTTACAACACAAACACAGATTCATACAAGCAAAACCACATCTCTTCAGTTCCGGGCCGGAACAAACGCGGTCAGGACCACTTCTTGTAGAGGTCACACAAGACACTCAGCGTCATGCGTCGTGGGACTTGGTCTCAGCCGGAAGCTTCGAACGAGACACTGGGCACGTGTCGTCCCCGCTGTTACCGTCGTGACGCTCTCCCGACGGCGAGCATCACCCACGCCTGCACCGCCGCAGGCGCGAGACAATGGAGTCCTCAATGACGAGTACCGCCACACACACCCACGGTTGGGGTATGCGTGTCACGGTCATCGTGCTCGGCCTGCTGCTGGCGACGATGACCACCCTGTTCCTCCTCACCGCCGCGAAGCTCGATGCGGGCACTACCCTGCTCGACGACGGTGCGGCCAGCGCCGCCGACGGGTCGCAGAAGCTCGCCGACGGGGCCGCCACCCTCGCAACCGGCGCGAGCGATCTGTCCGCCGGCGCGAAGAAGCTCGACGACGGCGCGAGCGCCGCCTCCGACGGTGCGACGTCGCTGTCGGAGGGCGCCACGAGCGCCGCCGCGGGTGCACAGTCCCTCGCGGCCGGAGCCGGATCCCTCGCCGCGGGCGCGCAGTCGGCGTCTGCCGGCGCCGCGAAGGTACGGGACGGCGCCGCCTCGGCGGCGGCGGGGGCGACCAAGGTGTCGGCGGGCGCGCAGAGCGCGGCTGCCGGGGCGCAGAAGCTGTCGGCC
>JASCPG010000130.1 GCA_029960085.1 Microbacteriaceae bacterium PS02067
GAAGAAGGCATCCGCCGTCCCCGGCACGCCCTGCGGCAGCCCGCGCAGCGAGCGCTCACGCCGCTGCAGTTCGAGATGGATCTCGCCCGGACCACCGCCCCCATCTACCGAGCCGAACACCCGCAGAGCGGTGCCGAGGTCGGCCTCCGGGTACTGCCGGATGCCTTTCAGGATCCCGTCCGCCGCACCGCGACTGTTGTAGTCGCCCTCGGGTGGCATGTGGACGCGCGCCTCGGATCCATCGATCCCCTGCCACCGGAACGTGCGGGGCGGGAAGGGCGTGACCTTGTTCCAGGCGAGCTTGATGGTCTGGAAG
>JASCPG010000131.1 GCA_029960085.1 Microbacteriaceae bacterium PS02067
ACACGGGCCCGGTCGATCTCGACGGCGACGGAACGCAGGGTACAGCCAAGGGCGATGATGACGCCGCCGAGGATCATGGCGAACACGGCTTCCAGCACCACGGGCACGCCGACCGGGAACGCGGTTCCGAGCTGCAGCAGGCGCCCGACGAGGTAAAGGGTCGGGATCGACACGGCGACGGTGATCTGCGCCGACAGGGGCGCGACCATCGCGGCAGCGGCGGTCGTGACGGTCAGGAGGTACCAGACCCAGGCCGGCGTGTCGGGCGGGGTGGCGACTCCCGCCGTCGCGATGGGCCACGCGCTGTAGACCGC
>JASCPG010000132.1 GCA_029960085.1 Microbacteriaceae bacterium PS02067
CAGTCCACCATTCCGCTCCTCATGAGCATCCTCGCGATGGTGACCTTCGCGCTCATCGGGCTCGGCTTCGGGTTCCTCATCCGCAATGGCGCCGTTGCGATCGCCGCCACGGTCGGGCTCCAGTTCGTCCTCCCGATCGTGTTCAGCATGTTCGCGATGGCCGGTGACGGATGGCAGTGGAGCGTCGAAGCCGGGAAGTACCTGCCGATGTCGGGCGCACAGGTCGCGACGGCGCCCGGCGGCGACGACGTCCTCCGCGGCGCGCGGACGCTCGTCGCCGGGCCCGCGGCGCTGCTCGTCGGCGCCTGGGGCG
>JASCPG010000133.1 GCA_029960085.1 Microbacteriaceae bacterium PS02067
TTTCCGCGCCGCCGGAACATCCGCGCCCACCACGACGGTGGGCCGCCCCCTTCATTCGGTCCGGTCGCTGTGCGAGTCGTCGGTTTCCAGTTGATGGGTGCATTGCCGAGCGTAGTCGCCCGGTGCGAGGTATCCGAGCGATGAGTGCCGGCGGTCATGGTTGTACTCGGTCTTCCAGTCGCCGATCACGACCTGGGCGTGCAGCAGCGTGTAGAAGCTGTTGATGTTCAGGCACTCGTCGCGGAGCCTGCTGTTGAACGACTCGACGTACCCGTTGTGCCAGGGCGAGCCGGGCGGAATGTAGGAC
>JASCPG010000134.1 GCA_029960085.1 Microbacteriaceae bacterium PS02067
TCTCTACCGCGACGCCGCGCTCACCCAGATCACGACCGATCACACGTTCGTGCAGCGGCTCGTCGACTCCGGCCGCCTCACCCCCGAAGAGGCGCGCTCCCACCCTCGCCGCTCCGTGCTCATGCGCGTGCTGGGCGACATGGATCCTGACCCGGACGTCGACACGTTCATCTTGCCGACGCAGCCCGGCGACCGCTGGCTGCTGTGCTCGGACGGCCTCTCCGGCGTCGTGGACGACGCCCACACGGCGAAGACCCTCGGTCAGAGCCTTCCTCCCGGGCGCACGGCGGACCTCCTGCT
>JASCPG010000135.1 GCA_029960085.1 Microbacteriaceae bacterium PS02067
GGCACTCACGGCGATCGTGGTCGACCACCTCACCGTCTCCCGCGCCGCAGCAGGGCTTGGGGTGTCGTGGCATACCGCGAACACCGCGATCATCGCCGAAGGCAAGCGTCGCCTGATCGACGACCCGGCGAGGTTCGACGGGGTCACCACGATCGGTGTCGACGAGCACGTCTGGCGTCACACACGGTTTGGCGAGAAGTACGTGACCGTGATCATCGACCTCACCCCCGCGAGGAACAAGACGGGCCCGGCCAGGCTGCTGGACATGGTCGAGGGCCGCTCGAAGCAGGTGTTCAAGC
>JASCPG010000136.1 GCA_029960085.1 Microbacteriaceae bacterium PS02067
GCTCGGTACCCAGCTGGGTGATGGCGGTGAAGGTCGCACCCGGATCGACCGCGTACGGCAGGAACTCACCGAAGATGCGCAGGTGCGCGCTCGAGGAGATCGGCAGGAACTCGGTGAGTCCCTGCACGATGCCGAGGATGATCGCATCGAGCAGCATGGGGGCCTTCCGTCGCGGGTATGAGGGCGGGTGGAGATCAGTAGGTGCGGAGCAGATCGGTCAGCACGCGCTGGCCGAACACCAGAGCGTCGATCGGCACCCGCTCGTCCACCCCATGGAACATACCCGTGAAATCTATGTC
>JASCPG010000137.1 GCA_029960085.1 Microbacteriaceae bacterium PS02067
GCGTGAAGGGGGCGAGTTCGGGGAAGACGTTGCGGACGACAGCTGCCGTCATGGGGACGGACAGGACCGCGACGCCGGCCAGGCTCGCGGGATCCTCGCCTGCCTCGGAGAACAGCCCCCACGCCATCCGGCCTGCCGGGTAAGAGGCTGCGTAGTGGTGCCGGCAGACGAACGATCGCGCGAAGGACTCCGGGATCTCGGCGACGGAGAACTGACGCGCGTCGAAGCCTCCCTCGGACAGATGCCGCCACGAGTGTCGTCCCAGCGTCCACCGCTGGCAGGAAGACGATTCGGGGG
>JASCPG010000138.1 GCA_029960085.1 Microbacteriaceae bacterium PS02067
GATGGCCCGCGTGTCATCGAGGACCGTCTCGAAGCGACCCGTGGTGAAGTCCTCGACGGTGCTCGTGGCGCTGCGCAGGCGCAGCATCGCCTTCGGCGTGAAGACGCCGAGCGGGCGGCGCGGGCGCGCGTAGGCCTGGCGGCGGAGCAGGTGGAAGTACGACGCCGGGGTCGACGGGCGCGCCACGGTCATGTTGTCCTGCGCGCACATCCGCAGGTAGCGCTCGATGCGCGCCGACGAGTGGTCGGGGCCCTGTCCTTCATAGCCGTGGGGGAGCAGCAGCACGACGCTCGAC
>JASCPG010000139.1 GCA_029960085.1 Microbacteriaceae bacterium PS02067
GGACGACGTCATGATGGCGGCGCTCGACGCCGGCGCCGAGGAGATCGAGCCGCACGCCAACGGCTTCGAGGTCATCAACGAGGCTACCGACCTGGTCTCCGTGCGCTCGGCGCTCGTGGCCGCGGGTCTCGAGTACGAGTCCGCCGACGTGGAGTTCGTGCCGAACCTCAAGGGCGAGATCGACGCCGACACGGCGCGCAAGGTCTTCCGGCTCATCGACGCCCTCGAAGACAGCGACGACGTGCAGAACGTCTTCAGCAATATCGACCTGTCGGCCGACGTGCAGGCCGAACT
>JASCPG010000013.1 GCA_029960085.1 Microbacteriaceae bacterium PS02067
TCGGGGGGGCTGGGTGTGGTTTAAAATCGACGGGGGGGGCCCCGCCCCCCGCGACGCCCGCCCGCCCCGGCGCGCCCCACCCCGCGCCTCCGCCCGAGCCTCCCGGCGCCGATCTCCCCAGGGCACCAGCTGCTGCCGCTCTCCGAGCCACCGCCCGTCCCCGATCTCGGGGGTGAGCACCCCCTGATGCCCGAGCATCGCCTGCACGCGCGACAGGGCATGGTGCACCCGCTCCTCCGGCCCCGAACCGAACAGCCGGGCGGTGTGGTGCGCCGCGGCATCCACCCCTTCGGGCTCGATCCGCACGGATGCCACGGCGCTGCGCAGCCCCTGCTCCGCGAGCTGCCAGCGCACCCGGTCGACGATCGCCGCCGCGTCGAAGGCGCCCGGGTGCAGCCAGACCCGGTCGCTGCGATCGCCACGCTCCCCCGTGAGCACGACGCGCAGCTCGGTGCACACGAGGTCACGCGCGCCGAGGCGCTCGGTGAACTCCTCCGCCGGCACGCGCATCCCGAACGCGACCTGCTCGCCGAGTTCCACGGGTGGCTCGAACACGACCTCGCGGTGCAGTTCGGGCGGTGGGGTGCGCACCGCGACGGGGCGCGGATCGTTCCCGGATGCCAGGGCGTGCAGCCGCATGCCGGGCGCGCCGAAGCGCTCCGTGAGGCGATCGGCGCCGAGGGCGGCGACCTGGCCGAGCGTCTGCACCCCGAGCCGCCCCAGCAGCGACGAGAGCGACGGGCCTTCGCCGTCGAGCACCGCCGCAGACAGCGGCGCGAGGAACGGCGCCGCCTGCCCGGCCGGCACGATCCGCACGGGATCCCCCGGCCCCGTGCCCACCCGCGCCGCCTGCTCGGCGGTGAACGTGCCGTCGGCGATCCCGACGCGCACGTCCTCCACTCCGCACCCCGCGACCGCCCCGGCGAGCACCGTCGCGGCCGCCGCCTCACCGCCGTAGAAACGCGACGGCCCCTTCGCGTGCAGGGCGACGAGACCCGGATGGATGAGCTGCACCCCGGGCGCCTGCTCCTCGACGGCGGCGATCACCGGCGCGAACGCCCGATGATCGCGCACCGGATCGGCCTCGACGACGATGAGCTGCGGGCAGCGGGCCTGCGCGTCCCGACGGCGCAGCCCCCGGCGCACCCCCTCGGCGCGCGCCGCCGCCGAACACGCCACGACGGCACCCTTCTCGAACACCGCGACCGGCGCACTCGTGTCCAGGGGATCGTCGCCGTCGCGCGTGAGCGCCACGATCGGCCAGTCCGGCACCCAGACCACGACCGTGCGCCCCGCGGGAGTCGCACTCATACCGCCCTCGCCATCGGGATCGGCGCGGGGACCTCCGCCGGGCGCAGCGGCTCGGTGAACCGGGAGGCATCCGACACGTCCCCGCGGGCATCCGGCAGCAGCACCCGCCCCGTGCGCGGCACGGGGAAGCGGCGGCTCGTCACCGTCACGGTGAGCTCCCGCTCCTCGAGGAGCCCCCACCCCTCACCGAGCCCCGACCAGGACGGGTCGCCGACATCGATCATGGCCTCGGTCTGCGGCCACGGCCCCTGCACGAGCAGCACCGCCTCCCGCTCGCGCATGCGGGCGGCGAGGCGCGAGATGTCGGCATCCTTCGCCCTTGCGGGCGGGCGCACCGCCACGACGGGGAGCACATCGGCGATCGCCGCCGTGACCGCGAGCCACCGGTCGCCCGGGTCGGGCACGAGCACGAGACGCGACAGGTCGACCCCCGCCGCCTGCGCCGCCTCCGCGCCGAGGTTCGGCATGCCCACCGCGGCGCACCAGGAGCCGTTCTGCGAGGGGCGGGCGAGGAGGGCGAACAGGAGGGAGCCCGAACGCCCGAGCGAATACGAGGCGCCGGCGCGCAGCCCGCCGCCGGGGAGCAGCGTCGCCAGCGCCGGCGGCACCGGCAGCACGGGCGCATCGAGGCGACGCCCCTGCATGCGCGCCATCTGCGCCCGCAGGCTCTGCACCGCCTCCGCGTTCGCCACGGTCGACCTCATCCATTCAGATTAGAACATGTGTTCTAGTCTATCAATCCGATGAGATCGAAGATAATCACGACATCCGACATCGCCGCCGACGGCACCGAGCGCGGATGCCGAACGTCAGGCGGCGAGCGAGAGGTACGGCTCCCAAGAGGGCTCGGCGCGCTCGGTGCCCCGGACGGTCCACTGCGACCCGCGTGGCGGCTGCGGCACCCACCGCAGGTCCCACCCCATCTCCTGCGGCGTCCGGTCGCCCTTCATGTTGTTGCACCGCAGGCAGCACGCCACGAGGTTCTCCCACGAATCCGCCCCACCGCGCGACCGCGGCAGCACGTGGTCGATCGTCGTCGCCCCCTTGCCGCAGTAGGCGCACCGGTGCGCGTCGCGGCGCAGCACCCCGCGGCGCGTCACGGGAACTCTGCGCGCACCCGGCATCCGCACGTAGCGCGTCAGCACGATGACCGCCGGTCTGTCCACCGAACCGCGGATCCCCCATACCGGGCTCTCGTCGATCCGCTCGATGACGGTGGCCTTCTCGTTCATGACGAGCACCAGGGCCCGCTTGAACGACACGACCGCGAGCGGCTCGTATCCGGCATTCAGAACCAGTGTGCGCATGCGTCGTCCTCTCGAACGGGCACGAAAAAAGGCGCTGTCATCATGACAGCGCCTTGTTCGCGTGGCAGAGGCCACGGCAGTCGTGCACGTAATGCCGGAGGACATAGCGACCTGTGTCCATCGGCTCCCCCTCGGCTTCTTGTACGAGCGTCGGGATCAGGCTAACGCAGTCAGCCGACGTTGGCCTGCAGGAAACTCTCCGCGTTGGTCCAGGCGCCGTTGACGTAGATCTCCAGGTGCAGGTGCGTACCGAACGCGCGCCCCGTGTCGCTCACCTGGCCGATGAGCTGGCCGGCGCTGACGGTCTCGCCGACCGTGACGCGACGCGAGCCGTAGAGCATGTGCGCGTACAGCGACGTCACGCTCTGACCGCCGATGTTGTGGGCGATCTTGACGTAGACGCCCCACCCGGGACCGTTCTCGCTCGACGCGACGACGACGCCGTCGGCGATCGAGTAGATCGGGGTACCGCGGTCGACCATGTAGTCGGTGCCCTTGTGGCCCGCGTACGGCGTGCCGAAGTTGTTGAAGAACGGAAGCGGACGCACGACGGATCCGGCGGGGGCGATCGCGTTGGCGAGCGACCCGCTGTACATCGAGGCCGAGTTCGACGCGGTCGTCGCGGCGGCCGCGATGCGGGCCGCGGCGGCCGCCTTGGCCTTCTCCTCGTCCTTCTTCGCCTGGATCTCCTCGGGCGTGGTGGCCGAATAGCTGCCGCGCTCGAGTGCGACGGCGGTCGGCTCGGATGCCACGACGAGCGACTGCGCGTTGTCGGCGGCGACCTGCTGCAGCGTCGTCACGGCCGCTTCGGCGGGAGCGGCGCTGCCGGTGGCCGCGAAGGCTGCGGGAACGGCGACCGTGCCGACCAGCGCAGCCACGGCGGCGACGGTGAGGAAGCTGCGCGCGGCGGAGGGCTTGCCTGCCGCACGGCGCTGGGCGCGCGTGGGGCGGGCGACGGCCGTCTCGCGGACAGCGGGGGTCTTCGTGAAGGAGCTTCGCACGAGTCGACGGGCGCGGCGCTTCGGAGAGGTGGTCGTCGCTTCGGACTCGGGTGTCTCCTGCGACGGGTCGAACTGTTCAGCCAATTGTCCTCCGGCGCCTCTGCTCCTCCCCGGGGTGTGGGGCATTGCTGGTTCGTCGGCACTCAGTGTCGGGCACAGATGTACGGGTGTCACCGCGCGGACGACGAACCCAGGAGGCAATCCGTGTGGCGGTCCGTGGCGGGCTTCTCGCCAGGTGGACTTTTCGAGGCTACCCGAAGGTAACGAATAAGTCACGTTCGGATCTGCGCACCCAGGTCTCTCCCACCGGACGCCCAGGTCCGCGATGACGCTCAGGGGCGTGGTGCGGCATCCACCAGGAACACGTGCGAAGCGACTTCGACGGGGAGCTCCAGACCGTCGTCCTGCCCGTCCATCTGCACGAGCACGTACCCCTCGCTGAAGCGGAAGTCACCGGATGCCCCGGGGACCACGCCCGCGTCGCGCAGCTGGGTCAGCAGCTCCGGGTCGACCTGCACGGGCTCGGCGAGGCGTCGCACCGTGCCCGCGACGGGCCCGCCCGTCTCGTTCAGCAGGCGCACGAGACCGACGACGCCGTCGTCGAACGTGCGCGCCGGCGCGTCGCCGAGCTGATCGAGCCCGGGGATCGGGTTGCCGTAGGGCGATTCCGTCGGGTGGCCGAGCAGTTCGATCAGGCGCCGCTCCACGAGCTCGCTCATGACGTGCTCCCAGCGGCAGGCCTCGTCGTGCACGTACGCCCAGTCGAGCCCGATGACATCCGACAGCAGGCGCTCGGCGAGGCGGTGCTTGCGCATGACGTCGACGGCCTTCTGCCGACCTGCGTCGGTGAGGGCGAGCGAACGGTCGTCGGTGACGACGACGAGACCGTCGCGCTCCATCCGCCCCACGGTCTGCGACACGGTCGGGCCGGAGTGCCCGAGTCGTTCGGAGATGCGGGCGCGCAGGGGCACGATGCCCTCCTCCTCGAGTTCGAGGATGGTGCGCAGGTACATCTCGGTCGTGTCGATCAGATCGGTCATGGAATGCCTTTTTGCACAGCTGGACGTGGAGTTCCCAGCCTATCCGCTCCCCCTAGACTCAGGGCATGGCCCATGTCACGCTGCCCCGCGAGATCCTGCCCACCGACGGTCGTTTCGGCTGTGGACCTTCGAAGGTCCGTGCCGAGCAGCTGTCTGCTCTCGTCGGCCCCGGCGCCGCGCTCCTCGGCACCTCTCACCGCCAGGCGCCCATCAAGAGCCTCGTCGGCCAGGTGCGGATGGGTCTGTCCGACCTCCTGCGTCTGCCCGAGGGGTACGAGATCATCATCGGCAACGGCGGCGCGACCGCGTTCTGGGATGCCGCGTCGTTCGGTCTCATCGAGAAGCGCGCGCAGAACCTCGTCTTCGGCGAGTTCGGCGGCAAGTTCGCCCAGGCCGCAGGAGCCCCGTGGCTCGAGGCGCCCGACGTGCGAAAGGCCACCCCCGGTGCCAGCACGTCGCCCGAGGCCGTCGCCGGCATCGACGTCTACGCGTGGCCCCACAACGAGACCTCCACGGGCGTATCGGCACCGATCACGCGCGTGCACGGCGACGACGGCGCATTGACCGTGATCGACGCGACGAGCGCGGCCGGCGGCATCAACCTGAGCATCTCCGAGTCAGACGTGTACTACTTCTCGCCGCAGAAGAACCTCGGCTCCGAGGGCGGGCTGTGGTTCGCCGCGGTCTCGCCTGCCGCGATCGAGCGCATCGAGCGCATCGCGGCATCGGACCGTTACATCCCCGAGTTCCTGAGCCTCAAGAACGCGCTCGACAACTCGCGCCTGAACCAGACGCTGAACACCCCGGCCGTCGCGACGCTGTTCCTCCTCGACAAGCAGCTCGAGTGGATCAACGGCAACGGCGGCCTCGGCTGGGCATCCGCCCGCACGCGCGAGTCCTCCGGCGTGCTGTACGACTGGGCCGAGTCGGTGTCGTACGCGACGCCGTTCGTCGCCGACCCCGCCGACCGCTCGCAGGTCGTCGTCACGATCGACTTCGACGACAGCGTGGATGCCGCGGCCGTGGCATCCAGCCTGCGCGCGAACGACATCGTCGACACCGAGCCGTACCGCAAGCTCGGGCGCAACCAGCTGCGCATCGCGACGTTCGTCTCGATCGAGCCCGACGACGTGCGTCAGCTCGTCAAGTGCATCGAATACACGATCGAGCGCCAGCGCTGACGCGACAGGCCCGCGGTCGAGGCCCCGGCTCTCACGAGTCACCGTCCTCGATCGCGGTGCTTACTCGTCCTCGTCGTCGGTGACGTCGTCTAGGTCCTCGTCGGCAACGTCGTCGTCAGCGTCGCTGTCGTCGTCGTCCGCGTCACTGTCGTCGTCTGCGTCGTCGTCGAGCACGTCGATGTCGACGCCGTCGAGGTCGCCCGCATGCAGGATCGGCGAGCCGTCCTCGTCGAAGTCCGCCGCGTCGAGATCGTCGAGGTCATCGAGGTCGTCGTCCTCGTCGTCCTCGTCGTCCTCGGCATCGTCCGCGTCGTCGTCATCCTCGTCGAGGTCATCGCCCTCGGCGGCGGCGAGCTCCCGCTCCTCCGCGGCGAGCGCCGCCTGCGCGCTCTGATACTCGGCGAGACGCACGGCCCACGGCACCCATTCGGGAGCGAGGAGCGCACCGTCGCCCGGCAGCAGCTCGGCCTCGAGCACGGTCGGTTCCGACCCCTCGACGACGGCGACGCTCACGGTCCAGAACCAGCCCGGGTAGCCGAGCATCGTGTTCTCGAAGCGCAGCGACACGACGCCGCCCTCTTCGAGCGTGTAGCCGGCTGCCGGGCCGACCGTCGTCGCCGGCGTGATCTCGTGCAGCGCAGCGAGCGCCAGATCGTGCGCGGCGAGCAGACGCTCGTCGGCCGCCTGCGAGGACTCGGGCTCAGGCGTCGAGGTCATCGGCCACCTTGCGCAGGATCGCCGCGACCTTCGCGCCCTGGCCGCCGTTCGGGTAGTGCCCACGGCGCAGATCGCCGCCGACCTTGTCGAGGAGCTTCACGACGTCCTCGATGATGACGGCCATGTCATCGGGCTTCGGGCGGTTGCGCTTGGCGAGGCTCACCGGGGCATCCAGCACCCGCACCGCGAGCGCCTGCAGTCCGCGCTTGCCGTCGGCGACGCCGAACTCGAGGCGCGTGCCGGCCTTCACCACCGTCCCTGCCGGAAGGACCGTGGCGTGCAGGAAGACGTCCTGGCCGTCATCGGTGGTGATGAAGCCGAAACCCTTCTCGTCGTCGTAGAACCTGACCTTGCCGGTGGGCATTGTGAAACCTCGCTGATCGTGCCCGCGGACGCGGACGCTCGTGACCGGGGACCGAACGGTCCCACGAGACCAGCCTACCGGCACCGACGCAACGCAGTAGGCTGGAGGGGATGCCTTCTTCCACGCCCACCCCGTCGCCCGGCGACCTGCCGGTTCGCCGCATCGACCGCATCCTGGCGTTCATGTCGCTCGGACTGCTGGTGCTCTCGATCGCGTGCTTCGTCGCGATCATCGTCGGCACGTGGTCGGGGATGAAGCAGGCCGACTACGGCACGGGTCTCTGGCCGATCGTGAGCGCCATCGTCTACATCGCGCCGATCGTGGCGTTCCTCCTGCTCGTGACGGTGCTCATCATGACCTTCATCAGGAAGGCGCGGGTCGGCAGGGACCGCTGACCGTGGCCGCCTCGGAGTCCCGCACCCTCGCGAACCTGCTCGCGACGCGCGACGACGCGTCGCTGGCGACCCTCCTGTCCGCCCGCGGTGTCTCGCCGCGGGCCTCGTGGTCGGACGCGTTCGATGCGGCCGAGGACCTTCTCGACAACTCCTCGATCGCACGCGCCCTCGCCGACCTCACGGCGGACGAGGTGGATGCCCTGGTCGCCGCCGGTCCCGACGGCGCCGTCCCCGCCGGCGATGCGCGAGACGAACTCATCGTGCGCGCCCTCGCCGACGACGCGGGTCGCCCATGGCGGGTGGTCGCCGAGATGGTCGCCACCGGAGGTGGCGCCGGGACCGCAACCTCGGCTTCCGCACCGGCCTCCGAGCCCCTCGACGACCCGCGCGCCGAGGCGACCGGCGCCGCCGAAGCCGAGCGCGCGTTCGCGGCGGTCGGGTCCGTCGCCGACATCCTCCATGCCGCCCTCGCCGCCCCGCTCGCGCGGATCGGTGCGGGAACCCTCGGCGCGACGGACCGCCGACGCCTGATCGAGACGGGCGCCGTGACGGATGCCTCCGCCGCCGAAGACCTCGTCGCGATCGCCGAACGCGCGGGCCTTCTCGCTCCCGAGGACCGCTCCTTCCTCGTGACCGAAGCGGGGCTCACCTGGCTCGGCAGCAGCACCCTCGTCCGCTGGTCCGACGTGGCACAGCGTCTCCTCGCCGCGCTCCCCCGCGGGGTGCAGGGCGGTGTCCGGGGCGGCGGCGGATGGCGTCCCGTAGCCGATTGGCCGCGCGCCTACCCGTTCGATGCGACCTGGCCGGCACGCGCCACGTCGCTCGCCGCTCTCCTGCGCCGGTGGGCCGTCGTGGATGCCGCGGGCGCACCGGCCCCGTGGATGCGGGCCGCCGCGGTCGGCGGCACCGTCGATCTCGACATCCTCGCGGGGCTCCTCCCGCCCGAGGTCGACCGCGTCTACCTGCAGAACGACCTCACCGCGATCGCGCCGGGCTCGCTCGCCCCCCACCTCGACATGCGACTGCGGACGATGGCGCGCCGCGAGTCGCGCGCCCAGGCATCCACGTACCGGTTCACCGCCGAAACGCTCGCCGATGCGCTGACCGCCGGCGAGACCGCCTCGTCGCTGCGCGAGTTCCTGCTCGCGCTCTCGCTGACCGGGCTCCCGCAGCCCCTCGCCTACGAGATCGAGCGGACCGCGAGCCGGCACGGCACGCTCCGCGTCGGCCCCGACTCGTCGGGACGCACGCGCGTGTCGAGCAGCGACGACGCGCTGCTGCGCACGATCGCGGTCGATCAGGCGCTGCGCCCGCTCGGACTCGTGGCCGACGGCGCCGATCTCGTCACCCGCTCGAGCCCCGACACGGCGTTCTGGATGATCGCGGACGCCCGCTACCCCGTCGTCGCGGTCGACGCGGACGGCGGACGCCGCGCACTCGACCGGCATCGCCTGGCCTCGTCCCCCGCACCGGCCGCCGACCCCGTGGCGATCTATGCCGATCTCATCGCACGGCTGCGCGCCGCCGACCAGGGCGACGCAGACGCCGCGTGGCTCGGGCGCGAACTCGAGCAGTCGGTGCGCGCCCGGGCGACGCTCATCGTGACGGTGCGGCTCCCCGACGGCTCTGAACGCGACTTCACGATCGAGGCGACCGGACTCGGCGGCGGGCGCCTCCGCGGCCTCGACCGCACCGTCGACGTCGAGCGCACGCTGCCCGTGTCGAGCATCGTGCGGGTGCGACCGGCCTGATCCCCGCCCGGCGCGGCTCGGGCTCATCTCCGCGCGGCCGCGCCTTATCTGGCCCCCGCCCGGGCGAGCCCGACTTGATCCCCCCCGGCGCGGGCGCCGCCCCGCACCCGCGCCGGTAGACTGGACCGCTATGGCTGACGGACCCCTCATCGTCCAGAGCGACCGCACCGTGCTGCTGGAAGTCGCCCACCCCGACGCCGAGAGCGCCCGCCACGAGCTCGCGATCTTCGCCGAACTGGAACGTGCGCCCGAGCACATCCACACCTACCGCATCACGCGGCTGGGCCTGTGGAACGCGCGCGCGGCCGGTCATACCGCCGACGACATGCTCTCGACGCTCGATCGGTGGTCGCGGTTCCCCGTGCCGGCATCCGTCTCGATCGACATCCGCGAGACCGTGAATCGCTACGGCCGACTCGTCATCGAGCGCGACGACGAGGGCACGCTCATCCTCCGGGCGACCGACACCGCCGTCCTCGCCGAGGTCGCGAAGAACAAACGCATCCAGCCGCTGCTGACGGGGCATCCGTCACCGGGCGTGTTCACGGTGGATGCCTGGGCCCGCGGCCACATCAAGCAGGAGCTCCTCAAGGTCGGCTGGCCGGCGGAGGACCACGCCGGGTACACGCCCGGCACACCGCACGAGATCGCCCTCGCGGAGGACGGGTGGACGCTGCGCCCGTACCAGCGGAAGGCCGTCGACATCTTCACCGAGGGCGGATCGGGTGTCGTCGTGCTCCCCTGCGGCGCCGGGAAGACCCTCGTCGGGGCGGCCGCGATGGCCGACACGAAGACGACGACGCTCATCCTCGTGACGAACACCGTCAGCGCTCGGCAGTGGCGCGACGAACTCCTCAAGCGCACGTCGCTCACCGCCGACGAGATCGGCGAATACTCGGGGCAGGCGAAGGAGGTCAAGCCCGTCACGATCGCGACATACCAGATCCTCACCGCGAAGCGGAAGGGCGAGTACGCGCACCTCGCCCTGCTGGACGCCCTCGACTGGGGCCTCATCGTCTACGACGAGGTCCACCTGCTGCCGGCACCGGTGTTCAAGCTGACGGCGGAGCTGCAGGCGCGGCGACGCCTCGGTCTCACGGCGACGCTCGTGCGCGAGGACGGCCGCGAGGGCGACGTGTTCAGCCTCATCGGCCCCAAGCGCTTCGACGCGCCCTGGAAGGAGATCGAGGCGCAGGGCTTCATCTCCCCCGCCGTCTGCTACGAGGTGCGCGTCGACCTGCCGCCCGGGGATCGCATGGAGTACGCCGCCGCGGCCGACGACGAGCGCTACCGGCTGGCCGCCACGGCGCACGCGAAGATCGGGGTCGTGAAGGACCTCGTCGCGAAGCACACCGGAGAGCAGATCCTCGTCATCGGGCAGTATCTCGACCAGATCGATGTGCTGTCGGAGGCCCTCGACGCTCCGCAGATCACCGGCGCGACGCCCGTCGACGAGCGCGAGGAGCTGTACGGCGCGTTCCGCGAGGGGCGCATCCCGGTGCTCGTCGTCTCGAAGGTCGCGAACTTCTCGATCGACCTGCCCGAGGCATCCGTGGCGATCCAGGTGTCGGGCTCGTTCGGCTCACGCCAGGAGGAGGCCCAGCGCCTCGGCCGGCTGCTGCGCCCGAAGAAGAGCGGCCACACGGCGAGCTTCTACACCCTCATCGCCCGCGACACGGTCGACCAGGACTTCGCCCAGAATCGGCAGCGCTTCCTCGCAGAGCAGGGCTACAGCTACACGATCCTCGACGCCGAGGAGCTCCGCGCCGCGTAACGGCCCGCCGCGGTCCGTGCGACATCCGCGCACACGGCGTGCGCGCGCCCCGCGCCCGGCGTGCACCCCAGCGTGCACCCCAAACTGCAGGAGCGAGTGTGACCCATGTGACTCACACCGGTCCGCAGTTCACATCTGTCGCAGCCGATCCTGCAGTTTGGGAAACACGGCGCTCCGCGACGGGCATCGCCTACGTCCCGCGACAGGCAGGCCGCCCCTGAGCACCGACGCGAGCGCACCGGCGAGCGCCTGTGGGCAGCGGGCAGTGCCGGGCGCCCACCGGTCGTTGCGTGTGGTGGCGCGGCAGCGGCCCAGGGCTGCACGGCCGGGACGAGCGTCAGGGCGTGGGCGGGGGCCCGGCCTGCCACTGCGGCGGCGCCCACTGCGGGGCGGGCATGACGGGCGGCGGGGCGACCGGCGGCGTGAGCACCAGGGTGCTCGGGAGCGGCTTGCCCTGCTGTGCCCGTCGCCGCAGAATCCACTCGACGATCGCGACGTACCCGCCGACCAGCACGATCGCGAACACGAGGCTCAGGATGCTCTGATCCGACGCGCTCGCATCCGCACCGCCTGCCAGCTGGATGAGGAAGGAGGTCAGGTTGTTGACGACGTGGAGGGCGATCGCCGCCTCGAGTCCGCCCGTGCGCCACGTGAGCCAGCCCGCGGCAACGGCGAACACGCCGACCGCTGTGAGACCGATCGCGTCGTACAGGTGCCCGAAGACGAACAGCGGCACGGGCAGCAGGATCGCCCAGGCGGGGTGACGCAGCCACCGCCCGATCGACTGCATGAGGTACCCGCGGAAGACGTACTCCTCGGCCGCCGCCTGCACCGGCACGAGCAGGAGCAGCACGACGAGCGCCGCGATCCACTGCGGGTTCTCGCCCGGCGGAGTCGTCGCGTCGCCTGCGGGAAGGAGCATCGACAGCGCCGTGATGATCGCGGCCCACACGAGCGCGACAAGGGTGCACGCCAGCATCCACCCCCAGCGCAGCCTCCCCGCGGCGGAGGAGATCAGTCCGAGTCGTCCGCCGTTGACGATGAGGGATGCCAGCACGTAGCTCGGCAGGAGGATCGCGATGCTCCCGAGCATGACGGCCACGAGCACCGGATCCGTGAGGTCGAACGACGGGTTCTGGGCGAGGGCCGCCATCTTCTCCAGCAACGTCGGATCGTTGAGGGAATAGACCACGAGGCCGACCATGAGGATGAGGAGCATCGCGAAGTAGAACGCGCCGCCGAGGCCGAGCACGGCTAGCGGCGTCCACCACCCGGTGCGGCGACGGGCGAAGATCAGGCGGTGGAAAGCCAGGCCGGTGCGGGCGTCGGGGGGAGGAAGCGTCACCTTCCCATGATGACCGATCCCTGAGCGTATGCGCGGATATCCAGCGTGCGCATGGCATCCGGTGCCAGTATGGGGTCATGACCGCACCGCGCATCCTCGTCGTGGACGATGAACCGAACATCCGCGACCTGCTCGTCACGAGTCTCCGCTTCGCCGGATACCAGGTGCGCGCCGTCGCGAACGGCGCGCAGACGATCTCTGCCGTGCTCGAGGAGGAACCCGACCTCATCATCCTCGACGTGATGCTGCCCGACATGAACGGCTTCAGCGTGACCAAGCGCCTGCGCGGCGCCGGGTACACCGCTCCGATCCTGTTCCTCACGGCGAAGGACGAGACCGAGGACAAGATCGAGGGCCTGAACGCCGGCGGGGACGACTACGTCACGAAGCCGTTCTCGCTCGACGAGATCGTCGCGCGCCTGCAGGCGATCCTCCGCCGAACGATGCAGGCCGACGAGGAGTCGACCATCAAGGCGGGCGAGCTGACGATGGATCAGGACACGCACGACGTGCTCGTCGGCGATGTCTCGATCGACCTCAGTCCCACCGAGTTCAAGCTGTTGCGCTACCTCATGCTGAACCCCAACCGCGTGCTGTCGAAGGCGCAGATCCTCGACCACGTCTGGGAGTACGACTTCAACGGCGACGCCGGCATCGTCGAGAGCTACATCTCGTACCTCCGCCGCAAGATCGACCCGTACTCGACCGAGCCGCTCATCCAGACCAAGCGCGGCTTCGGCTACATGCTGAAGGCCGGCAAGACGACCTGATCGCACCCGTGGCAGCCCCACTCGCGGCTCACGCCAAGAAGGACGACCGCATCACCCGATGGTGGCGCGGACTGAGTCTGCGTGCGAAAGTCACCGGGGTGACGGTCGCGGTGCTCGCCGCGGGGCTCATCGCGGTCGGGATCGGGACCGCCGTGATCCTCCGGAACGCGGGCATCGCCGAGCGCGATCAGTCCATCAGTCAGACCGTCACGCTCGACCAGGCGTCGAGCCTTCTCACCGTCGAGGTCGTCGACGGCGTCGCGCACTTCTCCCCTCCGGCGACCGTGCCTCTGACGTCGTTCTCGATCGCCGTGTACGGCCCGGACGGGACGCTCCTGCAGACAGGTGGGGCGAGTACGCAGAATCCCCCGGACTTCCCCACGCGCGTCACGCTCGAGGATGTCTACGTCAAGGGGACCCAGCCGTTCGAGTTGCACTCGAAAGACGGCAAGACCGTCTATCACGCGGCCGTCGACATCCTCCCGCTCGCCGGCGCCCGAGAGCTGAACGTGCAGCTGCTCGCGCTCCCGCTGACCCCGGTGAACCAGACGGTCGCGAACTTCGCGGGGATCTACACGGTGCTCGCGCTCCTCACGATCCTCGCGGGAGCCCTGGCGACGCGCCTGCTCGTGACGCTCGCCTTCCGGAGCCTCGCGCAGGTGGAGGACACCGCCATGTCGATCGCGGCAGGCGACTTCAGCCAGCGCATGGATGTCAACGCGCCCCGCACCGAGGTCGGCAAGCTCAAGACGGCGATCAACGCGATGCTCGATCGGATCGATCAGGCCCTCGGTCAGCGCGATGCCACCGTTCAGCAGATGCGCCGGTTCATCGGGGATGCCAGCCATGAGCTGCGCACCCCGCTCGTGACGGTGCGAGGCTACGCGGAGCTGTACCGCATGGGTGCCATCTCGGGCGACGAGCAGACGGCGCAGTCGATGGAGCGGATCGAGAAGGAGGCGATCCGGATGGGCGGGCTCGTCGAGGATCTCCTCGCCCTCGCCCGGCTCGACGAGCGTCGCGACATCGCGGTCACCGACGTGGACCTCCGCCCCATCGCGCGCGACGCCGTGCTGGATTCCCGGGCCGCCTCCCCGGAGCGGGAGATCTCGGTCGTCGATCTCGACGCCGCAGCGACTACACCGGGCCCGACTGCGCCGTCCGCACCGCCGGTGCCGACGACGCCGACCAAGACCGTGGGTGCAGCAACCGAACGGCGCGGCGGAATCGCCGAGGCGACCCGTTCGCTGCTGCGGCGTCGTCCACGTGCGGGCACCCAGGCCCCGCCGGCCACGGTCCTCGGCTCGACACCCGCCGAGCCCACGGTGGAGGCGGCCGTGCCGCCGATCGTCCTCGGTGACGAGAACCGCATCCGCCAGGTGGTCGCGAACCTCCTCGGCAACGCGCGCCGCTACACCCCCGCCGGCTCCCCCATCGAACTCGCGACGGGAGTGGACGAGCTCGCCGGCATGGGCTGGATCGCCGTGATCGACCACGGCGAGGGCATCCCCGCGCAGATCCGCGACAAGATCTTCCAGCGGTTCTGGCGCGCCGACAACTCCCGCACGCGCGAGACGGGCGGATCGGGCCTCGGGCTGTCGATCGTCTCGTCCGTCGTCGAGGCGCTGCACGGGTCGATCGAGGTGACGGAGACACCGGGCGGCGGCGCGACGTTCCGCGTCGCGTTCCCTCTCGCCGAGCGGCGGGATGCCTCAGAGCACCTCTTCATCGAGACGCAGCCGCTGAAGCGCATCCGCCCCGGCGAGCTCTGACGGTCGTCGCCTCCTCCCCAGGCGCGAGTTGTGCCCGGTTGTCCACGGATGGCCCCGACGATGGATCGGCGGGATCCGATCCGCCCTAGCGTGGCGGCATCCGATCCGAAAGGAGCCATCCCATGGCACAGTTCTCCGTCGACTCCGACGCGGTCATCACCGCGACCGGAGCGATCCGCGCCACCGCCGATCGCCTGCAGGGCGAGACGGCCGCGATGCTCGGCCAGCTCACCCAGCTGCAGAGCTCGTGGACGGGTTCGGCGGCCATCGCGTTCCAGTCGGTGATCGACCGGTGGCGCGTCACGCAGCGAGACCTGGAGGCGGCGCTCGGTGACATCGGCGTCGCGCTCTCGCACGCGGGCAACCAGTATGCCCAGACGGAGGTCGCCGCCGCAGGCCTCTTCCGCTGATCATCCCGAGGAACGCAGAAGGGGCCCCTCACGAGGAGGGGCCCCATCTGGAGGAGGGGGATCAGAAGTCCATGCCACCGGACGGGTCAGCGACCGGAGCAGCCTTCTCGGGCTTGTCCGCGACGACCGCCTCGGTCGTGAGGAACAGGCCCGCGATCGACGCGGCGTTCTGCAGCGCCGAGCGGGTGACCTTGGCCGGGTCGATGATGCCCGAGGCGAACATGTCGACGTATTCGCCGGTGGCCGCGTTGAGGCCCTGGCCGGCGGGAAGCTCCGACACCTTGTTCGCGACGACGCCCGGCTCGAGACCGGCGTTGAGGGCGATCTGCTTGAGCGGAGCCTCGATCGCGACACGCACGATGTTGGCACCGGTCGCCTCGTCACCCGAGAGCTCGAGCGAGCCGAAGACGGTCTTGCCGGCCTGGATCAGCGCGACGCCACCACCGGGGACGATGCCCTCTTCGACGGCCGCCTTCGCGTTGCGGACGGCGTCCTCGATGCGGTGCTTGCGCTCCTTGAGCTCGACCTCGGTCGCAGCCCCCGCCTTGATGACGGCGACGCCGCCGGCGAGCTTGGCGAGGCGCTCCTGGAGCTTCTCGCGGTCGTAGTCGCTGTCGGTGTTCTCGATCTCGCGCTTGATCTGGGTCACGCGACCCTCGATCTGAGCGTGGTCGCCCGCGCCCTCGACGATCGTGGTCTCGTCCTTGGTGACGATGACCTTGCGCGCCTTGCCGAGCAGGTCCGTGGTGGCGTTCTCGAGCTTGAGACCGACCTCCTCGGTGATGACCTGGCCGCCGGTGAGGATCGCGATGTCCTGCAGCTGCGCCTTGCGACGGTCGCCGAAGCCGGGAGCCTTGACGGCGACCGACTTGAAGATGCCGCGGATCTTGTTGAGCACGAGGGTCGCGAGAGCCTCACCCTCGACGTCCTCCGCGATGATGACGAGCTCCTTGCCCTCCTGGATCACCTTGTCGACGATCGGCAGCAGGTCCTTGATGTTGGAGATCTTCTGGTTCGCGATGAGGATGTACGGGTCCTCGAAGACGGCCTCCTGGCGCTCCGGGTCCGTGACGAAGTAGGGGTTGATGTAGCCCTTGTCGAAGCGCATGCCCTCGGTGAGCTCGAGCTCGGTGCCGAACGTGTTCGACTCCTCGACGGTGACGACGCCTTCCTTGCCGACCTTGTCGATCGCCTCGGCGATGAGCTCGCCGATCTCGGTGTCGGCGGCGGAGATGGATGCCGTGGCGGCGATCTCCTCCTTGGTCTCGACCTCCTTGGCGGAGGCGAGCAGCTCGTCGGAGATGGCCTTGACGGCCTTCTCGATGCCCTTCTTGAGCGAGATGGGGTCGGAGCCGGCTGCGACGTTGCGCAGACCCTCGCGCACGAGCGCCTGGGCGAGCACGGTGGCGGTGGTGGTGCCGTCACCCGCGACGTCGTCGGTCTTCTTCGCGACCTCCTTGACGAGCTCCGCGCCGATCTTCTCGAACGGGTCGTCGAGCTCGATCTCCTTGGCGATGGAGACACCGTCGTTCGTGATCGTGGGGGCTCCCCACTTCTTCTCGAGCACGACGTTGCGGCCACGCGGGCCGAGCGTCACCTTGACGGCGTCGGCCAGGGTGTTCAGGCCGCGCTCGAGGCCACGGCGGGCCTCCTCGTCGAAAGCGATGATCTTTGCCATAAGTGTGTCGTCCCTCCCGGACGTGAGGATGAGTCTTTAGCACTCGACATGATGGAGTGCTAACTCATTCTGGCACTCGGGCATGACGAGTGCAAGCCACGCGGGCGGGAGTGCGACACGAGCCGAAACGGCTCAGCGGATCGGGCGCCCGGAGATCAGGCGACGACGCGGACGGATTCGGCCTGCGGGCCCTTCGCACCGGTGCCGACGGTGAACTCGACCGCCTGGCCCTCCTCCAACACGCGGAAGCCGGTCATGTCGATGTTGGAGTAGTGGACGAAGACATCCTGACCACCGTCCACCGTGATGAAGCCGAAACCCTTCTCGGCGTTGAACCATTTGACGGTGCCCTGGGCCATGCGAATCTCCTGATGCTGCGGGGGAACCTCGCCATGGTAACCAGCACGGATGCCGCGGAGCTGCGGATCCGCGCACTGTTGACATGCGCGCATCGAAGAGTTCACACGCGCGAAACACAGCCTCCGTCAGGGCGCGGTCGTGCTTGTTGCGCCGCCCGCGCGGTCGGCACCGATCACGATGACCAGCTGCTTCAGGGCGCTCTCGTCGACGTCCGCCGTGTCGGGGTCGTCGACGGGCTGATAGAAGTCGTTGAGCTGCACGTCGGCTCCGCCGATCGCCTGCGCGAGTCCGCGCGCGGCCCCCTCGTCCCCCGACGCCGCGTAGTAGACGGTCGTCGTGGGGAAGTCGCTCGCGCCCGCATCGCCCTCGGTCACCGAATCCGGTGACCACCCGGCGGCGAGCACGACCCCGCGGAGGGAGCCCGCCAGACCCTTCTGTCCGCTCGCGTTGAGGATCAGCACACGGTAGGACGTGTCGACGACCGGGTCCGCCGTCTGCTGGACCACGGGAGTGACCCCGGGCTTGGGCGCGAAGCTGATGCGCCCTGTCGCGAGCAGACTGCCGAACACGCCGAGCGCGACCAGCACGACCGTCGCCGCGGCGACCCAGAGAAGGACGACGCCTCCGCGCAGGCGGGGATTCTCCGCGCGATGGGCACCGATGCGGCCGCCGTCGGCGGGAAGCTCGTCGAAGCGGTCCGTGGTCGGGGGGATCTTGGACACCAGTGAATGCTACCCGGCCGCACCTGTGCGAAAAGCCGAACGCGAGGAGCGGTCGACGCTGCGGCCGTCGCGCATCCGCCGCAGACGGTGCACGAGCATCGCGTCGTAGGCCACGGCATCCGCACGATCGATGAGACGACCGAGCAGCTGGTAGTAGCGCGCCGGCGTCATGGCCAACTCGTGGACGATCGCCTCTTCCTTGGCCGCACCGTGCCCGTGCCAACGGGACTCGAAGTCCAGCAGGGTGCGATCGCGGTCGGAGAGGCTCACTCCCCCAGGCTACGCACGCGCGGACCCGTCGCCCGCTCGCCACGCCCGCGCGCGAGGTCGCCGGGATCGTGGCGGTGCGCCCGGCCGGGACGCCGCCGATCGCACGGGCGTGGCCGTGCGCGGACCGAGCCGCACTCAGCGCGGGCCGTGCGCGAGCGCACACGCTTCAGCGCAGCGCGATCCACCCGCCGAGCGGGTCGGCGGCGGCGAGCACGCGCCCGTCGAGCGCGAGCGCGAACCCGCCCGGCCAGCCGTCGGCCAGGTCGGACTCGCCCCAGCCGTCGTGGAGGCTCGGCGCATCCAGGGTGATCCAGCGGCCGGCCGCACGCGCCGCCGAGATGAGCTGCCCCCGACGTACCCAGGGTATGTGCGCGAGCACGCCCGGGGTCTGCACGACGAGGGTCGCATCGCGTGGCGCGACTGAGGCGACCTCCGCCAGGAGGTCGGCGCCGTCCCCGGCGACACGCAGTGGCGGATCGGCCGCCGCGATCGCGAGGGCCGAGCGGACGCGCTCGGCGCGGCCGGTCTCCCCCGGCCAGACGAGCCCGGTCAGCCAGGCCTCCGTGTCGGGCTCGCGAGGGTCGAGCGGGGCGAGGTCGATCCCCGCCCGCCAGACGATCTCGGGCGAGCGCACCGCGGGCATCCGTTCGGAGCGGACCTCGCATTCCAGCACGACCGCCGAAGGTCCGTCCGGCGGATCGAGCACGACCTCCGCACCCGCACCGCGGTAGCGGTATGAGTAGCGGTCGGGGTACAGGCACAGCCCCGCGCTCGCGCCGACTTCGAGCAGGGCGATCGGCCCCTCGATGAGACTCAACGCCGGCAGGAGCGCCGCACACCGGAGAGGTTCATTCGTCTGCAGCGACCGGCGCCCGCATTCGGCGACGACCGCGTCGGCGTGGGCGAGAAGCCAGTCGCGCCACGTCGCGGCATCCGGCTCGCCGACGCCCAGCAGACGCGTCACCGCGAATACAAGGGGCGGCTGTCGACGCTGGGGAGCAATGCGCGCGAGCACCTCCTGCACGTCGCGGTCGGATGCCACGAGCTGCGCCCACGCGCCGTACAGGTCCGAGCGGCCAGGAGCCTCGTCGCGCGCGAAACGTGCGTAGCGGTCCGCGACGGCGGCGGCCTCGGCATCCATTGCTCCATTCTCGCCGAGAAACGGAACAGTCTCCGGTCGGGTCCGGTTGAATAGAGCAGGAGAAGGGACAACCCATGTCGTACAACGTGCAGAAGACCGACGAGCAGTGGCGGGCGGAGCTCAGCCCCGAGCAGTACGCGGTGCTGCGTCAGGCGGGAACAGAGCGCGCGTGGACCGGTGAGCTGCTGGATGAGAGCCGCGCGGGCCTCTACACCTGTGCCGCCTGCGGGGCGGAGCTGTTCCGCAGCGGGACGAAGTTCGACTCGCACTGCGGCTGGCCGAGCTTCTACGAGTCGGTGCGCCCCGAGGCGGTTGAGCTCATCGAGGACCGCACGCACGGCATGGTCCGCACGGAGGTGCGCTGCGCGAACTGCGGCTCGCACCTCGGTCACGTCTTCCCCGATGGTTTCGGCACGCCGACCGGCGACCGTTACTGCATGAACTCGCTGTCGCTGTCGTTCGCGCCGGAGAAGTGACCGCACCCGTGACCGACCTCGCACCTGCCACGCCCTCCGCACACCCCGCTCTCGACGCCGTCCGGGCGCGCCGATCGTGGTCGAAGGTGACGGATGCCGCGCCCACCCGCGCGGAGATCCTCACCCTCGTCTCGGCGGCGGGCCGCGTTGCGGACCACTCGTCGCTGCGCCCATGGCGCATCATCGAGTTGCGCGGCGATGACCGCCGCGTGCTCGGCTCCGCGATCGCGAAGGCCGAAGGCGATGACAAGCCCTCGACGAAGCCGCTGCGGGCACCGCTGCTGCTCGCGATCGTCGCGACCTACCGCAAGAGCGACAAGGTGCCGCGCTGGGAGCAGGAGGCGGTGGCCTCGGGCGTCGCCCACGCGCTGAGCCTGCTGCTCGACGAGGCCGGCTGGGGCGTCATCTGGCGGACGGGCCACTACACCCGCAGCAAGGCCGTCGCGAAGGCGCACGGCCTTGCCGAAAATGAGGAGCTCCTGGGCTGGCTGTACGTGGGCGGCAAGCCCGAGCGCACCCGACCCGAGCGGCGCAAGGAGCTGGACGCAAGACCGCACCTCGACCGGATGCCCGGTTCGGATGCCCTCCCCGACGAACTCGTCCACTGGCGTGAGAAGTCCTCCGCGAAGAAGTCGAAGAAGTCGAAGAAGCACGCCGCGAAGGCTTCCGACAAGAAGGTCAAGAAGCCCACGGACTGGGTCGCGAAGGCCGAGAAGGCGGAGAAGAAGGCCCGCCACGCGGCCCGGAAGGCGCAGAAGCGCGCCGCGAATGCGGAGCGGGCGCGCACGCGCGCCGACCTCGAACGCGTCACCTCTGGCGACTGAGCGGCGCGCGCGTCAGCCGCGCCGCCAGGCGGGCGCTGCGGCGACGACCACGCCGAGCCCCGCGACGGCGACCATCGCAAGTCCGATGAGCCACCCCGGACCGGCCGCGGTCGGCCACAGCACGTCCAGGGCGAACGCCGTGACGAGCTGCCCCGCGACCGTACCGAGGCCGAGCAGGAGCACTCCCGTGTGCACGACGAGTGCCGCCGACAGGAAGATGTAGGTCACTCCGAGGACGCCGCCGAGGTAGAGCCACGGCTCGGCGGGGAACGGCTCGGGCGCCCCCACGATCCCGACGTGGATCACGGCGGCGGCGATGAGCAGCACCGTGCCGCCGAGGAAGTTCACGAACGTCGCCGTGAGAGGCGTGCCCACCCGCTGACGGAGCCTCCCGTTGGTCGCCTGCTGCCACGCGATGCCGACGCCCGCGACGACCGGCATCGCCAGCATCCACCACGGCACGCGCTCGAGCACGCCGCCCTGCAGCGAGATGCCCACTGCGATGAGGGCGAGCGCTCCCCCGGCGACGCGCGGCATCGTCACCGCCACGACGCCGGCGGGCCCGTAGCCGATGCGGTCGAGAATGAGGCCCGAGAGGGTCTGGCCGGCGACGACTCCCACCGTGAACAGCGAGACGCCGATGATCGCGACGGCGAGGCCCTGTGTCGCGACGGTGAACGCCCCGGCGGCGCCGCCCAGGAGCATCCACCAGGGGATCGTGCGATGACGCACACCGCTGACGAGAGCACGGAATCCGCTTCGCCCCGCCGGGAGCACGATCGACAACAATACGAGCACGGCGAGGCCGGAGCCGAAAGAAATCGCGGCAGCGACGAAGCCGTCATCGAGGCGCAGACCGAGCTGTCCGTTGATCCGCGCCTGGATCGCGGTGAGCACGCCGACGAGCACCGCCCCGCCGAGCGCCACCCCGACCGGCAGGCGCGCAGGCTCGGAACTGGTCATAGCGACCGAGCCTAGCCGTGCGGATCGTGCTCAGTCGTAGCCGAGGATGCAGATCGCCTCGGTGATCGCGTCGGGCTCGGGGGCAGGGTGCGGCTCGTCCACGATGTCGAATCTACGTGGATGCCTCGGCGCCAGCGTGGCCCCTCGCCGGGAAAATCGTCCGCCGGGCCTGGGCCCTTCCCACAAGATCAGAGAACTTGATAAAATTTATCACCATGAGGACTCCTCTCAACAATCCCTTCCAGCCGGGTTCCGATGTCGTTCCCGCGGTCTGGGCAGGACGCGTCAACCAGATCGCCGACTGGCGAGACGTTCTTCGCCCCCGACTCCTGTCTGGGCTCTTCGAACGAGGTCGCACCATCCTGGGCGAGCCCGGCCTCGGGAAATCGTCGCTCGTGCGGCGAATCGCTGACGATGCGGCATCGCGCGGAGACTGGGTGACCCCCCAGATCCGGATCGCACTCGGCAGCGACCCCATCGCACGGCTCGCCGGCGCGCTGCTCGCACTCGCCGAGGAAGCAGGGCTTCCCACAAGTCGAGAAGCCCGGATCAGCGGGCTGATCGACCGGGTCCAGGCCATCTCCGCGGGTGCCGCTGGCGTGAGCGCCGGGATCACGTTGCGCGGGGGGTCGCGCGAGGAACCTCACGTGGCGCTGACCCAGCTCCTCGTGGAGATCGGACGCGTCGCCATCGCCCGGAACAATGTGGTGCTCGTGCATCTCGACGAAGTTCAGAACATCGACGACGACAACGCGCTCTCCCAAGTCCTCATTGCGCTCGGCGACGCGATCACCCGCGCGGTGACCGTCACCGTTCCCGGTCTCGGCAACATAGAGAGATCCCTTCCGATCGCGGTCTACCTCACCGGTCTTCCGGAGTTCGATGACGCTTCGGATACTCGCAAGGGCGCGACGTTCTCGCGGCGATTCAAGGTCGTCCTCTTGCAGCCGCTGACCGACGACGATCTGCGCAGTGCGCTGAGCGTGTTCGTCGCACCGGGGTGGGAGGTGACGCTCGATGACGGGGAACGGGGAGCGGTCCACATGGATCCCGCTGCCGTCGAGTGCATCATCAGAGCCTGCCAGGGCGAGCCGTTCCTGTTCCAGCTCGCTGGGGAGCGCGCATGGTACGCCGACACGTCATCCGTGATCTCGGAATCGGACGTTGAGCGCGGCTGGAACGACGCGATGGCGGAGGCGCGAGCTCACGTTGAGCGCATTCTGAGCCGCCTCCCTGCCCGCGAGCGCGAGTTCCTGCGTGCGATGGCTGAGCTGCCACCCACAGAGCGCACCTTCTCGAAGATCGCAACGACGATGGGACACGAGAAAGAAGCCAACGCGGGCCCGACATCACAACGACTCGACCGCGTGCGGGGGATCATCTCGCGCGGAAAGCCCTACACGTTCCGGCATCGCGCGCTCGAAGCGCTGCTCACGAGCGATTGGCCCGAGCTGTAGCCTTCCGCTCTTTCTCCGCGTGATTCCGCGGGCGCCGGTTGGTCAGAGCCTCTGAAACGGTGCCGGCTACAGGACTTGAACCTGCAACCCCCGTATTACAAGTAAGGTGCGCTACCGAACCTGAGCGATACCCGGAGCCGCATTCCTCAAAGCGGTCGACACGGGTTCGGACCGGTCCCCGTGAATACGCGGCTGGAAACCCGGGATGCGCTGCTATCTTCCCCCTATGGAGCGCGAAGTAGGAGCTGATTCTGCCAATCAACTGCCGGCGAGGAGTGTGGGCGTACCAGAATCCTCCGCGGACAGATCGGCGGTGTGGAGCGCCTGGATCGCGGCAGCTGCTGCCATCGTTGCTGCCGCCGCGGGCGTGATGGGCGTAGCGTTCACGAACTCACAGAGTCACACGGAAGCAGCCCTCGACCGTCGCGCGGCGGCCTATGCCGACTACCTTGGCGGACTCGCGGAATTCAATGAACTCATGTGGTCGGCCTCAGCGTGGAGCGGCGACGAGGCCCCGTCGCTAGTCCCGGAAGACAACTCGAAGTTCTGGGCCTCAGCGCAACAACTGCAATCGGAACTGGAAACGAGCTATGTGCGAGCGTCCCTGGCAACTACCGATCAACGGGCTCTCGAACGTCTCAATGCTCTTCGCACCGATCAACAGGCGGCGTTTCTTCAGTACAAGTGCGGAGCAGGTTTGCAGCAAGACGGCTGTGGTTCGACAGTAACGATGGCACACGCACAAATCGTGGAGGGCCTGACCAAGTGGAGCGCGAAGCTAGAGGAAGCTAAGCAGGCCCTGCTCGCATACGCGAGGACAGCGCTGAACTAAGAAGTTCACCGCTTGGATAAGTTCCGGTGCAGGCTCAGGACCCTCGCGAAAGGGCTAGTTGGCAATCTTGGGCGACGGTGTCTCGGCTGGCTCGCAGCACTTCGTAGTCGACCACTTGGGTGAAAGTACGCCGATATCAGCGACAGTGATGAGGATGATCCACAGAACGCAAACGCTCAGTCGTCGAGGGTTATGACCGAGTCGCTCCCCCGGTCAGGATGGTATGACCACTCGATTGTTATCCCGTCCCACGATTCGGACTGACGGCCGTCCATGGACGTTGTCTGTTCGATGTGGGAGATGACCTTCGACGGGGCCGACAACTTGCCGAGGATGCAGAAGTATCGGTCGTAGCTTACGCCGGACGAGTCGTCTTTCCCTCTGACGTCGAGCGTGAGGGTTCGGTCTTCGTCGCCCAGGTTCACGCCCGAGCTACGCCCGCACTGCTGCACGGCGTCGGAGAGGCGGGTGTCGGCGGCCGCGGACGCAGATGCCTCCGCGACGGACCGCTCGACACCGGCTATCGAGCTGGAAACACCGATTGTCCCAAGGATGCCCACGATTAGGCCGCCTGCAGCGGCGAGCCCCACCCACAGCGCCGTCCTCGATCGAGCCCGAGCGGGCGGGAGGGGAGGTCTCGGCGGGACATCGAACGTCATGGACGTGAGCATACCGGCGCGACTCTCAGCGTCGGCGCGTCTCGTTCCCGATGGATACGTGCTAGGTCTCCCCGTCGAAGCGGCTCCTAATTCCCAGGATCCCAGTGTTGATGGTGCCGGCTACAGGACTTGAACCTGCAACCCCCGTATTACAAGTACGGTGCGCTACCAATTGCGCCAAGCCGGCGGGGCGGCATCCAGTCTAGGGCGCGACGGCGCCGCGTCCGGATCAGGGCGTGACGGATGCCGACGGCGTGGGAGAGGGCGATTGGCCCTTCGCCGACTTGCCGCTCGCCGTCGTCAGCACGAACTGGGAGAACTCGGCCGCGTCCGTCGGGTCGCCCACGTATGCCTCGCCGTTGACGGTCACCATGGAGATCCCGGTGAGCGGCGGGCCGTCGGCACCGGCGATGGCGCGCTCCGTCGCCGCCTTCACCCACGTCGAGAACGCCTCGGTCTCGATGCACTCGCGGAGCTTCTTCGGCTCATCGCTGCCGTTGGCGAGGGCGATGTCCGCCAGTTCCTTGTCGGACAGGCCGTCGGAATCGACCGCGGGCTGGCGCTTGAGCAGGTCGTCGTTGAACGAGAAGAACGATGCGGGCGAGAAGGTCGCGACGCAGGCCGCCGCGCCCGCCGCACGCAGCGAGTACTTCGTGCCGTTCGACTTGGCGGTGAGCATCGAGACCGGGTGATAGGTCAGCGTCGCCGCTCCTTCGGAGAGCCAGGACGACAGTTGCGACGCGTTGGCCAGCTGCCAATCACGCGCGAGGGGCGAGAGGTAGTCGACGTAGACGTGGATGTCGACGGGTGCCGTGGCCGTCGCCGTGGGAGCGGGCGTCGGCGCCGCCTCCGCGGCAGGAGTCTCGGTGGGGGCGGGCGTGGGGGTCGCCACATCGCCCGGCGCCATCTGAGTGGTCGCGGCGATCGAGGTCACGGCGAAGCCGTCGCCATTGGCCTCCGGGGGCGCCATCTGCGGCTTGTCCGCGGCGGCACCGACGGCCCACGCGACGGCGACGCCGAGCACGGCGACGGCCGCGACGGCCCCGGTGAGCAGGCTCACCCGACGGATGACCCGCGCCCGCGACTGCTGCGCCTGGACCTGCGACGCCTTCTCGCGCACCGCGTCACGGCGGGCGCCGATCGTGGGGGTGCTCGACGTATCGGTGACCTCGGTCGACGAGGATCCGTCGGGCCGCGGGCTCTCTGGCCGCGGGGAGTCGTCGGTGGGCATGGGACCTCTCGGAAAACTGCGGGGGTCGCGTCGGGATCGGCAACCTCCACGATGCTAGAACGCCACCCTGGGAAATGCCCAGACAATCGTCCCGCATCGACGTGCTGATATGTCGGGCGCACGTGCGATACTGGCTGTACGCCCGATGAAGGGCGCGCGGGGGAAGCCCCGCTATTCCATCACTACGGATCGTCCGGCACGTACCTGCCGGTGAAGGAGAAGAAAACATGGCATCCGTCACGTTCGACAACGCCACCCGCCTCTACCCCGGCGGCACCCGCCCCGCGGTCGACAAGCTGAACCTCGAGGTCGCCGACGGCGAGTTCCTGGTCCTGGTCGGCCCCTCCGGTTGCGGTAAGTCCACCTCGCTGCGCATGCTCGCCGGCCTCGAAGAGGTCAACTCGGGCCGCATCCTCATCGGCGACCGCGATGTCACGGACATCCCGCCGAAGGACCGCGACATCGCGATGGTGTTCCAGAACTACGCCCTCTACCCGCACATGACGGTCGCCGAGAACATGGGCTTCGCCCTGAAGATCGCCGGCGTCGGCAAGGAAGAGCGCGCTCAGCGCGTCCTCGAGGCCGCCAAGCTCCTCGACCTCGAGGAGTACCTGACCCGCAAGCCGAAGGCCCTCTCGGGCGGTCAGCGTCAGCGTGTCGCGATGGGTCGCGCCATCGTCCGCCAGCCGCAGGTGTTCCTCATGGACGAGCCGCTGTCGAACCTCGACGCCAAGCTCCGCGTCCAGACGCGTACGCAGATCGCGTCGCTGCAGCGCCGCCTCGGCGTCACGACGGTCTACGTCACGCACGACCAGACCGAGGCCCTCACGATGGGTGACCGCATCGCGGTCCTCAAGGACGGTCTGCTCCAGCAGGTCGGCACGCCGCGCGACCTGTACGAGAAGCCGAACAACGTGTTCGTCGCCGGCTTCATCGGCTCGCCCGCGATGAACCTGTTCCCCGTCGACCTCGCCGAAGGCGGCATCCAGTTCGGCAACGCCGTCGTCGAGGCCGACATCGACCGTCCGACGAACGCCACGCAGGTCACCGCCGGTGTGCGCCCCGAGGACATCGTGGTGAACCCCGCCGACGGCAAGGGCCTCACGGTCATGGTCGACCTCGTCGAGGAGCTCGGCGCGGACGGCTACCTGTACGGCCACACCGAGATCTCCGGCAAGCGCACCGACATCGTCGCGCGCGTCGACGGACGCAACCACCCGAACGCGGGCGAGACCGTCGTGCTGGCCCCCGTGCCGCACCACGTGCACGCGTTCGACATCGAGTCGGGCGAGCGCCTCACCAAGAAGGCCATCGCCTCGGCCTGATCGATCCCTGACGCGGCGCGGCGGGTCTCCGGACCCCCGCGCCGCGTCGTATCGGCGCCCCACGGATACGGAGCCCACGTGGTCGAATCCCTGAGCATCACCGCCTCGAGCATCGACGCCGGCCTGCTCGCCCTCCCGTGGGCGCTGCCCCTCGATGAGTGGAAGAGCGACCACATCGTGTCGCTCCCCAAGGGTCTCTCCCGCCACCTCGTGCGCTTCGCGAACCTGTCCGGCCGGGTCGTCGCCGTCAAGGAGACGACCGGCGAGATGGCCCGCCGCGAGTACGAGATGCTCGGCATGCTGGGGCGGCTCGACGTGCCGTGCGTCGAGCGCGTCGCCGTCATCGACGGTCGTCGCACGGCGAAGGGCGAGCCCCTGCCCGCGGCGCTCGTCACGGCGCACTTGAAGTTCTCGCTCCCCTACCGCGCCCTGTTCACCCAGACCCTCCGCCCCGACACCGCCGACCGGCTCGTCGACGCCCTCGCGGCCCTGCTCGTGCGCCTCCACACGGTCGGGTTCTTCTGGGGCGACGTTTCGCTGTCGAACACGCTGTTCCGGCGGGATGCCGGGGCGTTCGCCGCTTATCTCGTCGACGCCGAGACCGGCGAACTGCACGAGGGCGGCCTGACCCGCGGCCAGCGCGAGCACGACCTCGACGTCGCCCGCACGAACATCGCGGGCGAGATCATGGATCTCGAAGCCGGCGGACGCCTCGAGAGGGGCGTGGATGCCGTCGCGATCGCCGACGGCATCATGTCGTCCTATCACGCCCTGTGGGCGGCGCTCACCGAGAAGGAGACGTTCGCGGCCAATGAGGCGTGGCACATCACCGAACGGGTGCAGCGCCTCAACGACCTCGGCTTCGACATCGGCGAGATGTCGATCGACACGACCGCCGACGGCACCAAGGTGTCGATCCGCCCGAAGGTCGTCGACGCCGGCCACCACCAGCGCCGCCTCATCCGCCTCACGGGTCTCGACGTGGAGGAGAACCAGGCGCGGCGCCTGCTCAACGACATGGACGAGTTCCGCGCCCGCGTCTCACGCCTCGGCTCCGACGAGGACATGGTCGCCCACGAATGGCTCACCCGCGTGTTCGAGCCGGTCGTGAAGGCGATCCCCTGGGATCTGCGCTCCAAGCTCGAGCCGGCCGAGGTGTTCCACCAGGTGCTCGAGCACCGGTGGTACATGTCGCAGGCGCGCGGCCAGTCCGTGCCGATCGCCGAGGTGCTCTCGTCCTACATCGACACGGTGCTGCGCCACCGCCGCGACGAGGCGACCCTCATGGGAGCGCCCACCGAGACGGTGTCGATCCCGATCATCTCGGACGACGCCGAAGGCGACGACGCGGACGACGAGATCGACTGGCGCGACCTGGTCTGACGGGGTCCGTCAGTACCCGACCGTGAATCGCTCGCGGGAGTGCTTCGGGTTCTCGATCTCATCGACGACAGCCACCGCGAGGTCGGCACCGGAGATGAACGACTCGCCCTTGTCGTCGGTGACGATGACGTCGCCACCATCGCGGTACACGCCCGTGCGCTCCCCCGGGTTCCACGCCCCGAACCCGCCCGCGGGGTGGATGAAGAACCAGTCGCGACCGGTCTGCTCGGCCTGCAGGTCTTCGAGCTCACCGATCGCCTCCAGCGCCTCGGCCTTGAACTCCTCCGGGAATCCGGCGTCGACGACGCGCGGCCCGCCGGGCGCGACGAGCGACCCGCCCGCACCGCCGACGACGCCGAGTCGCACGTTCTCGGGAAGGGTGTTGTTGAGCGCCTCGACGTTCGGACGCACGAGCCCCTGCATGTCACCGCGCGGCGCGACCGCGACGACGACGACGTCCACACCCCGCAGCTCCGCGAGGAGGCTCGGCACGTCGAGGAGCGTCCCCTCCACGTAGGTGACGCCAGCGACACGGTCCGCGGCGACCTTGCGTGCGACCGACAGCACGGTGTGGCCGCGGTCGGCGGCCTCGGCGACGATGTGGCGACCGGCGTACCCGGTCCCTCCGATGACGGCGATGATCGACATGCGGGTCCTTTCGTGGGTTATGCGTGACGGGGCGCGCGGCGCGCGACCTCGTGCGTGTGCGGCATCCGTGTCGCGGTCACTCCGCGGCCGCGCGGATCGTGGCAACCTGGTACAGCGCGACGGATGCCGCGATGCCGGCGTTCAGGGACTCGGTGGCCGACGAGATCGGGATCGACACGATCTGGTCGCACGTCTCGGTGACGAGGCGCGAGAGGCCCTTGCCCTCCGAGCCGACGACGATGACGACGGGTCGGTCGGCGAGCTCCAGCGCGGGCAGCGACACGTCGCCGCCGCCGTCGAGGCCGAGGACGAAGACACCCTGCTTCTTGAACTCCTTGAGCGTCGTCGTGAGGTTCGACGCCATCGCGACGGGGATGCGCGCCGCGGCACCCGCGCTCGTCTTCCACGCGGCGGAGTTGACGCCGGCCGAACGCCGCTGCGGGATGATGAGGCCCTGCCCGCCGAACGCCGCCGTGGAGCGGATGATCGCGCCGAGGTTCCGCGGGTCGGTGACGCCGTCGAGGGCGACCAGGAGCGGCGTGTCGCCCTTCTCCAGGACGTTCTCGAGGAGGTCCTGCGGGTGCGCGTACTCGTACGGCGGCACCTTCAGCGCGACGCCCTGATGCACGCCGTCGAACCCGGCCATGCGGTCGAGTTCAGGGCGCGTGACCTCCATGACGGGGATGCCCCGCTGCGTCGCGATCGACAGCATCTCCTTCACGCGGTCGTCCATCTCGACGCGCTGGGCGATGTAGAACGCCGTCGCCGGGATCTTCGCGCGCAACGCCTCCAGCACGGAGTTGCGGCCCGTCACGTTCTCGGTGTCGTCACCGGCCTTCGCCTTCGGTGCGCGGTTGATGTTCGCGGGCTTCTGCGCGGGCTTGCCGCCCGCCGCGGCATAGCGCTCGGCCGCGGCCTTGCGCTTGCCCGCGGGGTGCCACGCGCGGTCTTCGGCCTTCGGGGTCGGGCCCTTGCCCTCGAGCGAGCGCCGGCCCTTGCCTCCGCTGCCCTTCGTGGGACCCTTGCCGCCCTTCGCGGCGCCGGGACGTCCTGGCTTAGCCATCGATACTCCAATGCGTTCCGTCCGGAGTGTCCTCCAGAGTGATGCCCGCCGCCGCGATCGCATCGCGGATGCGGTCGGCTGCGGTCCAGTCCTTGTCGACCCGCGCCCGTGCGCGGTCGGCGATGAGCGCTCCGACCAGCGCGTCGAGCGCGTCGTGCTCCGCCCCGCCTGCCGCATCGTCTCGCCAGGTGGGGTCGGCCGGGTTGAGCCCGAGGATGCCGGTCATGCGGCCGACCTCGACGAGGGCGCGCGCTGCGGCATCCGTGTCACCGGCATCCAGCGCGGCGTTCCCCGCGCGCACGGTCTCGTGGACGACGGCGAGCGCCTGCGGGACGCCGAGGTCGTCGTCGAGGGCAGCGGCGAACGCGGCCGGCACATCGGCGACGACGAGCGGGTTCGTCGTGCCCAGGGCGCGGGCGGCGCGCTCCTGGAACGTGCGGATGCGGGCGAGCGCGGACTCCGCCTCGGCGAACGTCGACGGCGTGATGTCGAGGCTCGAGCGGTAGTGCGCGGCGGCGAGCGCGTAACGCACGACGAGCGGGTCGTTGTCACGGAGGACGTCGAGGGCGAACACGGAGTTGCCGAGCGACTTCGCCATCTTCTGCCCGCCGACGGTGATGAGGCCGTTGTGCACCCAGTAGCGGGCGAACGCGTCACCCGCGGCGGTCGACTGGGCGAGCTCGTTCTCGTGATGCGGGAAGCGCAGGTCCAGCCCGCCGCCGTGGATGTCGAACTCGGGCCCGAGGTAGCGACGGCTCATCGCGGAGCACTCGATGTGCCAGCCGGGCCGCCCGGCACCCCACGGCGACGCCCACGAGGCATCCTCGGGCTCGTCGGCCTTCGCGGCCTTCCAAAGGGCGAAGTCCAGCGGGTCGCGCTTGCCGCCGTCGGTGTCGGGCGAGGACTCCATCGCGTCGGGGCGCTGGTGGGTGAGGGCGCCGTAGTCCTGCCACGAGCGCACGTCGAAATACACGCTGCCGTCCGCGGCGTAGGCGTGGCCCGCGTCGATGAGGCGTGAGATGAGCTCCTGCATCTGCGGGATGGATGCCGTCGCGCGCGGCTCGTACGTCGGCGGCAGGACGCCGACCGCCTCGTACGCCGCCGTGAACTCGCGCTCGACGCGGTAGGCGAGGGCCCACCACGGCTCGGCATCCGTCGCGTTCTGGAGCACCTTGTCGTCGATATCGGTCACGTTCCGCACGAACGTGACGCGCCCGTACGTGCGCTGGAGCCAGCGGCGCAGCAGGTCGAAGCTGAGCGCGGCGCGGATGTGCCCGATGTGCGGTGCCGACTGCACGGTCGGGCCGCAGACGTACATCGTGACGTTCCGGGGATCGAGGGGCGCGAAGTCGCGCAGGGCCTGAGCCTTGGTGTCGTAGAGCCGGACCGTCACCGGTCCAGCCTACCGGGGGCACCCCTGGGACGGCGCGGGGCGGGTGTGCCGGCTCTCGAGGGGCGGGGCGCGCGCGGGTGGAACAGCGGTGCGATAGAACAGTGGAGTGCTGCACGTGATCGCCGTCCTCGCCGCCGCGGTGCTGTTCGGCACGACGGGCACGTCGCAGGCCCTCGGCCCGGACGGGACGACGCCGCTCTCGGTCGGCGTCATGCGCATGGTGATCGGCGGCACGGGCCTCGCCATCCTCGCGTTCACGCTCGCGCGTCGGCACGCCAAGAGGCGTCCGCCGGCGGATCGCCCGCGTCTCGGCATCCGCCCCGTGCTTCTCATGGCGCTGACGGGCGTATGCCTCGCGGTGTATCAGCCGCTCTTCTTCCTCGGCACGGCGCGCAACGGCGTCGCGGTCAGCACGGTCATCGCACTCGGCTCGGCGCCGGTTCTCGCGGGGCTGCTGGAGTGGGCGCTCACCCGACGTCTTCCCTCACCCACGTGGATCGGTGCGACCGCGCTCGCGACGGCTGGAGTCGCCCTGCTCGGCATGGGCGGGGCGACCGGCGCAGGCGGCACGGACCCCGTCGGCGTCGCGGGAGCCGTCGGTGCGGGCGCGTCGTTCGCGGTGATCGCCAACGTGCAGCGGCGCCTGCTCGACGGCGGATGGGATGCCTTCACGGTCGTCGGCGCGATGGGCGCCAGTGCCGCGCTGGTGAGCGCCGCCGCGCTCCCCTTCATCGACGTGAGCTGGCTGCGCGAGCCGCGCGGGCTCACGATGGCGCTGTGGCTCGGGCTCGCGACGATCTCGGTCGCCTACGTGCTGTTCACCTGTGGCCTGCAGGGGCTCTCGGCGGCGACAGCCGCGACGCTCACGCTCGGCGAGCCACTGACCGCCGCGGTTCTCGGGGTCACCGTGCTCGGCGAACGACTGTCCCCGCTCGCTGTCGCCGGCCTCGTGGTGCTCGCACTGGGCCTCGCGCTCCTCGCGTGGGGCTCTCGGCGCCGCCGCGACCCCGTGCCCTACGCCGTCGAGGCCTGAACCCAGGACGGGAACGGTCACGGCGGTAGCGGTCGCGACCGGACGGCCGGCGCGCAGGGCTGGCGCGCGGGGGTGGCCTACGCCTCGGGGACCCCCGCGGGGACGACGAGGGCGACGGCGAAGGCGGAGACGCCCTCGCCGGCGCCCGTGAAGCCGAGGCCGTCCGTGGTCGTGGCCGACACTGCGACGGGGGCGCCCAGGGCGGCGCTCAGCACGGCCTCGGCCTCGGCGCGGCGTGCGGCGAAGCGCGGGCGGTTCGCCTGCACCTGCACAGAGACATTCCCGATCCGGAATCCGGCGCGCTCGACGAGTTGGCGCGTGCGGGCGAGGAACGCCCCCGCGTGCGCGCCCGCGTACTCGGGCGCCGACGTGCCGAAGTGCGTTCCGATGTCGCCGAGACCTGCGGCCGCGAGCACAGCATCGACGATCGCGTGCGCGACGGCGTCCCCATCCGAGTGCCCGTACAGCGCGGGCTCGCCCGGCCACTCGAGGCCGGCGAGCCACAGGTCACCGTCTCCGCCGAACGCGTGCACGTCCGTGCCGATCCCGACGCGCGGCAGGGCCGGCGGCGAGGCCGCCGCCTCTCCGGATGCCCCCGCCACTAGCCTGCGCGCACGCTCGAGATCGGCGGGCGTCGTGATCTTGAAGGCGTGGTCGTCGCCGGGGACGGTCACGATCACTCCGCCGGATGCCTGCACGAGCGCTGCGTCGTCGGTGTGGTCCGCGTCGGCGGACGCATATGCGGCATCGAGCACGCTCCGCCGGAACCCCTGCGGTGTCTGCGCCGCGGCGAGCACCGACCGGTCGACGGCCGCGACGACCACGCCGTCGGCGACGCGCTTGATCGTGTCGATCACGGGCAGCACCGGCAGAGCGGCGACGGCCCCGGCTTCGAGCGCCGCGACGACGCGCCCGAAGACGGCAGGCGGCGTGAGCGCCCGCGCCGCATCGTGCACGAGCACGTACTCGACGTCGGGCCACACGGCGGCGAGTCCCGCTGCGACGGATGCCTGACGCGTCTGCCCACCCGCGACGACACTGACGAGGTCGTGCCGCTCCCCCGCGGCCAGTTCCGCGTCAGTGCGCGCGTCGCCGACGCGGTCGGCGGGAGCGACGACGACGACCTGAGCGAGCGGCCCGGCGAACACCTGCTCGAGCGCGCGCCGGAGGATCGTCCGCCCGTCGAGTCCGACGAACGCCTTCGGTGCGCCTGCTCCCAGCCGCTGTCCTGAGCCGGCCGCGACCACGATGACGGCGATCGTCGGCACCGGGAGCAGCGGCGGCGGGGTGTGGGTCATGCCTCCGAGACTACCGAGCGCCCCGCGGCCGGACGACGAGGCAAGCGAACAGAGCGAACCAGGCAACGACCCAGACTACAAAGCAGAGCCAGACGACGCCCCGGGTGCAGAACCGGTAGACCCCACAGGCCCCGCGAACCCGCGATGCCGCAGGAGCAGCACGGATGCCGCGAGCAGCAGCGACCCGCCCACGGCGATCCAGAGGCCGAGGAACCACTGCATGACGGCGAACGGCGGGATGAACGCACACACCCACGCGAGCGCGACGATCGCGGTCGACGGTGCGGGGCCGAGCGCGCCGACGCGCTCCCACCGCACGAGCAGCAGCGACAGCGCGAACACGACGAGCAGGACGGCGACGAACATGATCGGACGTGACCACCACCACGCCTCGGATGCCGGGGTCGGTGCGGCACCCGGGATGAGGAGCGTGACGCCCGTGACGATCAGGATGACCGGAAGGTGCCAGAGGTACACGGTCATGAGCCGCGTCCCCATGAGGAAGACGAACCCCTGCACGGCGCGCAGCGCCATGAGTCTCGTCAGCGCCGGCTTCAGCACCCGCAGGAGACACGCCTGCGCGAGCCCGAGGATCACGAGCGGCAGCGCCGGCGGGTTGAGTCCTTCGAGCATGGATGCCGGGAACGGTCCCCAGCTCGTCAGCACCCACAGCACGACGTAGCAGGCCGCGGCGATCGCGAGGAGCGTCGGCACCGACCGCCGGTCGAACCAGCCGTCGCGGTACCAGAAGCCGAACTGCTGCGCGAGCGGCCAGACGAACAGCAGGTTCAGCAGTCCGATCTCGGTTACGCCCGTCGAGTACCGGGCGACATCGACGAGGACAACTCCGGCGAACAGCACCGCGACGGTCGCCCACGGGGCCCGCTCGTGCCAGCGCACCAGCACCGGGACGAGCGCCTGACAGATGAGATACGCGGCGAGGAACCACAGCGGCGACCCCGCGCCCACCGCCGCCGCCGAGACGAGTTCGGGCGCGAGTTGGAGCAGCGCGGCGGCGCCGAGCACGACCGCGAAGAACACGAACAGCGGGAGCGCCGGCTGTGCGAGCCGCACGGTCCTCCCGCGGATGAAGCCCGTGGCATCCCCGCCGCGCTTCGTCCACGACGCCCATCCGGCCGCCGACGCGAAACCGCCCACGACGAAGAAGAGCGGCATGATCTGGCCGATCCACGTCGCCGTCGTGAACCACGGCTGCTGCTCGGCGGGGCGCGACGTGACGAGTTGGCCGTCCGGCCCCGGCCCGATGCCGACCTGCAGCAGGTGCACGACGATCACGAACAGCACGCACACGACGCGCGCGAGATCGAGGGTCAGGTCACGACCGGACAGATCCGGGCGCACTGCAGGGGCGGAGACAGCGCTCATGCCCCCCATCATCGCGTGCCGTGGCACGGATGCCGGATTGTCAGCTGGCGAGGACGTCGTCCAGCACACCCGAGGCGTGCTCTTCGTCGGCCTTCAGCGCGAGCGCGATCTCGGAGACGAGGATCTGGCGTGCCTTCGCGAGCATGCGCTTCTCACCGGCGGACAGACCGCGGTCCTGATCGCGGCGCCACAGGTCGCGCACGACCTCGGAGACCTTGATGACATCGCCGGAGGCGAGCTTCTCGAGGTTCGCCTTGTAGCGGCGCGACCAGTTGGTCGGCTCCTCCGTGAAGGCGGCGCGGAGCACGTCGAACACGCGCTCGAGACCTTCCTTGCCGATCACGTCGCGAACGCCGACCAGATCGACGTTGTCCGCCGGGACCTCGATGATGAGGTCTCCCTGCGTGACGTTCAGCTTCAGGTACTTCTTGGTCTCGCCCTTGATGATCCGGTCTTTGACCTCGATGATCGTCGCGGCGCCGTGGTGCGGATAGACGACCGTCTCGCCAACCTCAAAAAGCATGCAGTTATGTCCTTTCGGCAACCTCAAGGATACCACAGGGGCGCATACGCTAAGGTTCGCCGGTTCCCCCTCAACGACACGCGGAAACAGCTTGTCGCGGCCCCCTAGAATGAGAGCACCACCGTCGACTTCGGCGGATGCCTCGCGCACCGCCCACTGGAGGATCCGTGAACACGCGCCGTCTCGCGTCCGTCGCCCTCGCCGCAGCCGTCGTGCTCGGCACCACCGGCTGCAGCATGATCTCGCCGCAGGCGACGACGATCCCGTATTCGGCGGCCGACGGCGTCAACGTGCCGGCATCCGGCCCGCTCAAGGTCCGCAATGCGCTGTTCGTCGCGAACGAGGACGGGACGACGGCGAACTTCCTCGCCGCGGTCGTGAACGACACCGACAAGGCGGAGACGCTGCTCGTCGGCGTCGACGGGACCACGAAGCCCATCCGTGTGGCCGCACACTCCAGCGTCAGCCTCGGGTACGACAAGGCCGAACCGCTCGAGTTCACGGGGCTCGATGCACCCGCGGGCGTCGACCTGTCCACCTCGTTCCAGTCCGGTGACGGCGAGGCCGTCGTCTACGACGTGCCCGTGCTCGACGGGACGCTCCCCTACCTCGCGGACTTCGTCCCGAAGGACTGAGCGCCGCCCACGCGGGCGACCGCACCCGACCGGTGACCGCCACACGCGCCCGGTGCGCCGCGCGGTCACCCGCACCGGCCCACCGCGCGCCCACTACGCCTCGAAGCGGTACCCGAGCCCCCGGACCGTCAGCAGCATGACCGGCTCCGACGGATTCAGCTCGATGCGCGAGCGGATGCGCTTGATGTGCACGTCGAGCGTCTTCGTGTCGCCGAAGTAGTCGCTCCCCCAGACGCGGTCGATGAGCTGGCCACGGGTGAGGACGCGCCCGGCGTTGCGCATGAGCACCTCGAGCAGCTCGAATTCCTTGAGCGGCATGGGGATCGTGGTGCCCTCGACGGCGACCGTGTGACGGTCGATGTCGAGCACGACGCGGCCGCCGTCGACGATCCGCTCGTCGAGTTCGACCTCGGCGGTGACGGTGCGGCGCAGCACGGCCCGCATGCGGGCGAGGAGTTCGCGCGATGAGTACGGCTTCGTGACGTAGTCGTCGGCTCCGAGCTCGAGCCCCACGACGATGTCGACTTCGGAGTCCTTCGCCGTGAGCATGATGATCGGCACCTTGGAGGTCGTCCGGATGATCCGGCAGACCTCGGTGCCCGGCATCCCGGGGAGCATGAGGTCCAACAGCACGATGTCGGCGCCGCGCGCCGTGTAGGCATCCACCGCGGACGGGCCGTCCTCGGCGATCTCCACGTCGAATCCCTCACGGCGCAGCAGGTACGCCAGCGGGTCTGCGAGATCGGGCTCGTCCTCGACGATGAGCACCCGGGTCATTGCTGGTCTCCCTCCGCCGGCACGCCGGCTTCCTTCTTCGACTTCTTCTTCGCCTTCTTCTTGCGCGGCTTCGTCGCGGCGCCTTCCGGGGCGGGGATCGCGGGCAGGCGCACGGTGAACGTCGACCCGCGACCGGGTCGCGACCACAGCTCGACCTCTCCGCCGTGGCGCTGCACGGCGTGCTTCACGATCGACAGGCCGAGCCCCGTGCCACCGGTGCGTCGCGAGCGGGCCTGGTCGGCGCGGTAGAACCGTTCGAAGACGCGCTGCTGCTCGCCTTCGGGGATGCCGATGCCGTGATCGGTGACGGCGATCTCGACGGTCTCCCCGACCACCTTGACGCCGACGCCGACCTGCCCTTTGGGGGGCGAGTACGCGATTGCGTTGGCGACGAGATTCCCGATCGCCTCGGTGAGCACCTGGACGTCGCCGCGCACGTAGGCTTTGCGGGACCCGCCACGGGCGATCTCGATGCCTGCGGCGTGGGCGGCGACCGCCTGCGACTCGATCGCGACAGTGACGACCTCGTCGACCGACACGTCGCGCAACTCCGTGAGGTCGTCGGCGGACTGCAGACGGGAGAGGTTCATGATGCGCGACGTGAGCTGCGCGAGGCGGGATGCCTCGGCGCTCAGCCGGTGCGCGAAGTGACGCACCTGATCCGGGTCGTCGGCGGCCGATTCGATCGCCTCGGCGAGGAGTGTGACGGCGCCCACGGGGGTCTTCAGCTCGTGGCTCGTGTTCGACACGAAGTCGCGGCGCATCTCCTCGACCCGCTCGTGCTCGGTGATGTCGCGGATGACGACGAGCGTGAGACGCGGTGTGATGACGCTCGCCCGTGCCGTGACGAGCCGCTGCTCGACGCCACGCCGGAGGCGCAGCGTCTCGGTCTCGGAACTCTCCGCACGGCGCGCCGCTCGCACCACCGAGCGCAGCTCATCGCCCGGCAGGGAGTACCCCTCGAACATGCCGAACAACTCCGCAGGCGCCGATACGGCGACGATCTGCAGCGAGGCATCCACCACGACGGCCGCTTCGTCCATGCCCTGCAGCACCGACGCGGTGCCGTCGGGCAGCGCGAGGGATGCCTCGACACGCGCGCGGTCACGGGCCCGCAGCGCGACGAGCACGAGCGAAGCGAGCAACCCGCCGAAGAGCGCGCCGACGGCGAGCGCAACGGCGGCGAGCGGCGTCGAATCCATAGCCACCAGCGTAGGGTGGTCACGAGTGCGCGAACCGCCGTTCACGAAGATGCCCCGGCACCTCGTCGGCAGTGTTCACCACGGGGGAACCGTCCGTTAACCTTCGGGCGGGAGGATCACCCCGTCGCTGCCCGTCGGGTGGCGCGTTCCCCGCGGCATCCGGCCGCCAGCTACCCGCTCGCTATGAGGAGAGTCCCCCGATGCGCGAAGTGTTCCACCAGTCGCTCGAAGACGTGCAGGCGCGTCTGGTCGAGATCGCCGAACTCGTCACCGTCGCGATCGAGAAGGCAACGCGTGCGTTCGGATCGAGCGACGTGGCGCTGGCCGAAGAGGTCATCGAGGCCGACCAGGTCATCGACGACAAGGCGATCGAGCTCGACGAGCTCGCCATCCAGATCCTCGCCCGCCAGCAGCCCGTCGCGCGCGATCTCCGTATCGTCGTCGCCGCCCTCCGCGTGAGCGCGTCGCTCGAGCGGATGGGCGACATCGCCGAGCACATCGCACAGCTGACCCGCATGCGCTTCCCCGAGCGGGCGATCCCGAAGGGCCTGAAGGGCACGTTCACCAAGATGGGCGAGCTCGACGTCGAGGTCTCGCGGACGCTCACGGAGCTCCTGCGCACCGAGGATCTCTCGCTCGTCGAGACGCTCCGCGCCCTCGACGACAAGCTCGACGACGGCCACCTCGCGGTGTTCGAGAAGGTCCTGAGCGACAACTGGCAGGGCGAGGCCGCCGCGACGGTGGATGCCACGCTCGCGAGCCGGTATCTCGAGCGTTTCGCCGACCACGCCGTGTCGGTCGCGAAGAAGGTCGCCTACCTCGCGACGGGCGACTGGAAGTCCGACACCGACGCGATCGCCGTCATCGTCGGCGAAGCGACCGCCGAGGCGACCGCCGAGGACTGAGCGCCGCGCGGACACGCAGATACGCGAAGAGGGGGATGCCGATCGGCATCCCCCTCTTGGCGTTCCCGGGTTACTTCTTGCCCTGGTTCGCCACGGCGGCGGCACCGGCGGCGGCGGCTTCGGGGTCGAGGTACTCGCCCGCGCCGATCGGCTCGAAGTTCTCGTCGAGGCGGTAGACGAGCGGGATGCCCGTCGGGATGTTGAGCTCGGCGATGTCGGCGTCGCTGATGCCGTCGAGGTGCTTCACGAGGCCACGGAGCGAGTTGCCGTGCGCCGTGACGAGCACGGTCTTGCCGCTCGCGAGGTCGGGCTTGATGTCCGACTCCCAGTACGGCAGCAGGCGGTCGATCACGAGCTTGAGCGACTCGGTGTCGGGGACCTCGCCGTCGATGTGCGCGTAGCGCGGGTCGCCCACCTGGCTGTACTCGTCGTCCGCGGGGAGCGGGGGCGGCGGGACGTCGAAGGAGCGGCGCCACAGCATGAACTGCTCGTTGCCGAACTCCTCGAGGGTCTGCGCCTTGTCCTTGCCCTGGAGAGCACCGTAGTGACGCTCGTTGAGGCGCCACGACCGCTTCACGGGGATCCACAGCCGGTCGGCGGTGTCGAGCGCGATGTTGGCGGTCTGGATGGCGCGGCTGAGGAGCGAGGTGTGCAGGACGTCGGGGAGGATGCCCGACTCCTTCAGCAGCTCGCCGCCGTGCGCGGCCTCGCCGCGGCCCTGCTCGGTCAGGCGGACATCCACCCAACCCGTGAACTGGTTCGTCTTGTTCCACTCGCTCTGCCCGTGGCGGAGGAGGATCAGCGTGTAGGGAGCGGTCATGCCTGTCATCCTACCGGCGTGGGCGCTGGCATCATGGGGTGATGACGCCGGAGAAAGTGCCGCCTCGGCGCAGGGTTCCGGGCAACGCGGTCGGCGCCGTGAGCACCTCCTCCGCCGTCGTCGGGCAGATCACGCGCGGCACGACCAACACCAATCGGCTCCGCCGTGTCGACCGGTGGATCGCGCGGCATCCAGCGCTTCGCCGCACCCCCGATCCGCTCGTCGTCGACCTCGGCTACGGAGCGAGCGGTGTCACGGCGTTCGAGCTCGAGGCGCGGCTGCGGCGGGCGCGCGCCGACGTCGAGGTCGTCGGCCTCGAGATCGATCCCGCCCGGGTCACCAGGGCACGCGCGCAGCTCGATGAGGTCCGCGCCGGGCGGACACCCTTCGCCATCGACGCGCGGGTCTCGTTCGCCCGCGGGGGCTTCGAGGTGCCGCTCTCGGGCGCGGCGGTCCGCCGGCCCGCGGTGATCCGCGCGTTCAACGTGCTGCGCCAGTACGACGCCGCCGACGTCCCCGGAGCGTGGGCCCTCATGGCGGCGCGACTGCAGCCGGGCGGGATCCTCGTCGAGGGCACGTGCGACGAGCTCGGTCGGGTCAGCACCTGGATCGAAGTGGGTGCGGATGCCGCACCGCGCTCTCTCACGGTGTCGCTGCGCCTCGCGGGCCTCGACTCCCCCGCGATCGCCGCCGAGCGCCTGCCGAAGGCGCTCATCCACCGGAACGTGCCGGGCGAGCGGGTGCACGCCTTCCTCGCGGCGCTCGAGACCGAGTGGGTGCGTGCCGTCGCATCCTCGGCCTTCGGGCCGGAGCACCGCTGGCGCACCGCGCTGCAGGCGATGGCGGATGCCGGCTGGCCTGTGCAGGGGCGCAGCCGGTGGCGCCTGGGTGAGGTCACCGTGCCCTGGAGCGCCGTCGCACCGGCATGAGCGGAGGGCTCAGGTGCGCGGAAGCGCCGCGCGGGCGTCGGCTGCGGGCATTCCGGCGGCCGTCATGAGGTCGACGGCGAGCGGGCGGAGCGCACCGATGAGGTTCTGGTCGACGCTCGAGCGGCCCGCCGCGACCGCCGCCGGGTCCAGGCGCGACGCGACGGCACGCACCGCCTCGCGTGCGGCCGGCTCGTAGGAGATGTCGGAGATCGACTCGGAGATGAGCCGCGCCCCGGCACCGAGTTCGGCGAGGAGGTCGGCACCGACCGGTCGCGCGAGTCCGTCGTCGCACACGTAGACGACCCGACGACCGATGACGCGGAGGTTGCGGCTGGCGAGATCGAGCTGCGCGCGGATGCGCTCCTGGCGCTGGAACTCGAATCGCTGGCGACGCAGGAACGGCGAGATCCGGGCGATCGCGGCGCCGCTGTCGATCGCGCCGCGCCACGCGTCGAACGTGCGCTGAAGGGCCCGTGCCTTCGCCAGCCCCCGGTCGGCGCGCGTGCGATCGCCTCGGCGGAGCGCCTGCACGAGGGTCGTGACGGCGGAGTCGAAGGCGGCGAGCGCTTCGACGCCCTCCCGTGTGACCGCGCGCAGAGGGCTCCGGGGAACGAGCGCGGTCACGAGGAGCGCCGCGACGCCCCCGATGACACCGTCGACGAGCCGCAGGAACGGCACATTCGCGGGGATGACCATGACGATCGCCGACTGGATGGCCGCCGCGATCGCGAAACCGGGCTGCCCCGAGAGGAAGCGGGCCGCGGCGAGGCTCACCGCGAGCGCGACGCCGAGCTGCCACCAGCCGGTGCCCGCGACGAGCACGATGAGCTCCGCGATGAGGATGCCGAGGATCATGCCGACCACCGTCTCGAGCACGCGACGCGGCCGGGCATCGCGCACGAGCCCGAGGCTCGAGATCGTGACGGTCGCGGCGAGCAGCGGCGCGGGGTGGCCGAGCACATAGTGCGCGAACGAGAACGCCCCGGTTGCGGCGATGACGATCTGCACGACCGCGAGCCACGAATCCTGCACCCGGAGCATGCCGCTGCGGAACCAGACGCCCGCACGACCGCCCTTCTGCGTCGTCACGGTGCCCGTCGGGAGGAACGGCGTGGTCATCGGCGCCGCCCGCCCGTCACCGTCGGCGCGACAGCCGTGGCAAGCGCGGGACGGCGGCCGTGCGACCGGCGTCCGGCGGCACGATCGTCTCCTGCGCCGCGGCGACGTCGCCGTCGGCGGTCGCGACGGTGAGCGCGGCGTCGACGTCGACCGTGCGCTTGACGAGGGCGAGCGCGATCGGCCCCTCCTCGAAGTGGCGGGCCGCAGAGGTCACCGCACCGACGACCTCGCCGCCTGCGGACACCTCAGCGCCCGGCGCGGGCAGCGAAGACTCACTGCCGTCGAGCTGCAGCAGCACGAGCCGGCGGGGCGGATGCCCGAGGTTGTGCACCTTCGCGACGGTCTCCTGACCCCGGTAGCACCCCTTGTCGAGGTGGACGGCCGTGCGGAGCCAGTCGACCTCGTGCGGGAGCGCGCGGCCGTCGGCCTCGCGCTCCGCGCGCGGGCGCCACGCCGCGACGCGCAGCGCGTCGGCGGCGAGCTCTCCCGCAAGGGGCGCGCCCGAGGCGAGGAGCCGCTCGAACGCGTCGACGTCGACGATCGCCTCGGCCCAGTCGCGGCCTGCGCCGGGGTGGGGGTCGACGGCGGCGTAGCCCCAGCCGCCGGCGGCGACGTGAGGCCACGGGTCGTGCCAGACGAGATCGGCGCCGTCGACGCCGGCGATCGCGGCGCGGGTTCCCCCCACGACGCGATGCGTGTCGGAGGCATCCCGCGGGTCGACGCGCAACCGGAAGCGCATGCGCGTGAGGAACGTGAGGAGTGCATCGGCCCGCGAGCGATCGACGATGAGCCACGCGGTGTCGCCGTCGTCCACGACGGCCGCCGCATGCTCGACATGGCCCTGCGGATCGAGGACGAGAAGCTCCGTGCTCTCCCCCGGCGCGAGAGCTGCGAGCGCCTGCGACGTGATCGAATCGAGCCACGTGAGGCGATCCGGGCCCGTCACCGCGAGGACAGCACGCGAGGCGAGGGGGGCGACGGCCGTGCCGTCGGCGAGCGCGCGCTGTTCGCGCAGCGGAGAGCCGAGGTGGACGAGGACGCCCTTCTCGACGACGGCGCCCGGCAGCGCCGAGACCGGGTCGCTCATTCCACCCGGGCCAGTCGTGCCGACGCGTGCGAGGCGAGCGAGCCGCCGAGCGCGGCGATGTCCCACGCCCACAGCAGGTGCGCGTCGACGTAGCCGTACATGCGCGTCGCCGAGGCGTATGGCTTGGCGCTCGCGGGGCGGACGATCGCGTCGGATGCCAGGTCGATGCGGGGGCCCTTCACCTGGCCGAGGTAGAGCTCGCTGATGCCGTCGGAGTGGACGATCGCGACCTCGAGGTCGAAGCCGCCGTCGGCGTTGCGGAGGGCCTCGACGTCGTCGGCCGTGCGGGGGGTCTCGCGAGCCTGCGTCGCGGGAAGGAGCGCGGGGCCTGCGTCTGTCGGGCCCTGCGGGCGGGCGAGCCGCCAGTAGCCGGTCTCGGCGACGAGGGGCGTGTGAGGAGCATCCTCGCCCTCGCCGATGATCCACGCCGTCGCGGCGTAGTTCACGAAGTCGCCGCCGTCATGGCTGAAGCTCACGCGGTGCCCGAACTCGCCTTCGAAGCGGTCATCGCCCGCGGAGTAGTCGATGACTCCCGTGCCCTCCCAGACGCCCAGCAGCCATGACAGCGGGACGAGATCCGCCGGAAGGTCGGTCGGAAGATCGAACACGGCGCTCAGCGCTGGCCGCGGTAGAGGTTCTTGATCACGACGCCCGACACGAAGACGATCGCGAGCGAGGCGAGCGCGAGGAGCCCCACGAAGAAGAGTTCGAGTGCGACGAGGTCCATGGGAACACTCTACTCGCCCGGCGGCGCGCGTCAGGCGAAGAGGCTCGCGAGCCCGAGCCCCAGTCCGATGAGACCGACGACGATGAAGGCGCCGAGCGCGCTCGCGGCGACGCGGCGCAGGAAACCCTCCGAGTGCCCCCGGACGAGCTGCACGACGAAGGACAGCACGATGCAGCCGGCGAGGCCGATCGACATCCAGGCGCCGCGCCACTCCGGCGGGGCGAAGATGCCGATGGCGATCGCGATCACCGCGGCGGCGATCCACACGGCGATGATCCCGCCGAGGCCGCTGCGCAGCGCGATACCGGGGAGCGTCATGTCATCCATCATGACCGACCCGACCGGCGGATGCACACCGGCGAGCGCGGACGGCGTGTGCCCCGCGTGGTCGTAGGATGGGGTCACGGTCCGCCCGTCGGTCCGGAAGGGACCGCATGGCTCAGCTTCTCGTCTTGAGTTCCGCCCTCGGCGGCGGCCCCGTCCTGCCCGCCCTCGAGCTGCTCAGCCACCGGGTGCGACAGATCCCGGCCGAGCCGGCACAGCTCGTCAACGCCCCGAGCGCGGATGTCATCTTCGTCGATGCCCGCACCGACCTCGTCGGCGCGAAATCGCTCTGCAAGATCCTCAACACGACGGGCCTCGACGCCCCTCTCGTCCTCGTCGTCACCGAAGGCGGGCTCACCGCCGTGTCCACCGACTGGGGCATCGACGACGTCATCCTCCTCACCGCGGGCCCGGCCGAGGTCGACGCCCGCATCCGCCTCGCCATCGGGCGTCAGAGCGCCGAGCAGGTCTCGAGCCGCATCCAGACCTCGGGCGTCACGATCGACGAGTCGTCCTATTCGGCGAAGGTGCACGGCCGGCCGCTCGACCTCACCTACAAGGAGTTCCAGCTGCTCCACTTCTTCGCGACGCACCCCTCACGGGTCTTCACGCGCGAGCAGCTCTTGAGCGAAGTGTGGGGGTACGACTACTTCGGCGGCACCCGCACGGTCGACGTGCACGTGCGGCGGCTTCGCGCCAAGCTCGGCGACCTCGAACAGCTCATCGGCACGGTCCGGAACGTCGGCTATCGCTTCAATGTCTACGACGACGATCAGGTCCCCGCTCCGAGGGAGCGCTCGGGAGCCTGACGCGGTTAACGCGCCGGTCACCTGCCCCTGACATGATGAAGGGATGATCGACACGGATGTGATGGATTCGGGTCTCGGCGATGCCGATGACGACGACTTCGACGAGATCGTCGAGAACGACGACTCGCAGCTGCCCGACCACCGCTACATTGATCGCGAGCTCAGTTGGCTCGCCTTCAACCAGAGGGTGCTGGAACTCGCCGAAGACCCGTCGCTGCCGGTGCTGGAGCGCGCGAACTTCCTCGCGATCTTCGCGTCGAACCTCGACGAGTTCTTCATGGTGCGCGTCGCGGGCCTGAAGCGTCGCATCGTCACGGGGCTCGCCGTCCCGACGAACGTGGGTCGTGCGCCCCACGATGTCCTCGCCGACATCTCCGAGTCGGCCCACGCTCTGCAGCTGCGCCACGCCCGGACGTGGATCGACGAGGTGAAGCCGGCCCTCGCGGATTCCGGTATCGAGATCGTCGACTGGGCGGGGCTCTCCGACGAGGAGCGCTCGAAGCTGTACGACTACTTCCAGGCGCAGGTGTTCCCGGTGCTCATGCCGCTCGCCGTCGACCCGGCGCACCCGTTCCCGTACATCTCCGGTCTGTCGCTGAACCTCGCCATCCGGATCCGGAACGCCAAGACGGGCCGCCAGGAGTTCGCGCGCCTCAAGGTGCCGCCGATGCTCCCCCGTTTCGTGGAGCTTCCCGGCAGCACGGCATCCGGCACCGCCCGCTACCTGCCCCTCGAGCAGCTCATCGCGAACCACCTCGGCGACCTCTTCCCGGGCATGGAGATCCTCGAGCACCACACGTTCCGCCTCACGCGCAACGAGGACGTGGTGATCGAGGAGGACGAGACCGAGAACCTCATCCAGGCGCTCGAGGCCGAGCTGCTGCGCCGCCGGTTCGGCCCGCCGATCCGCCTCGAGGTCACCGAGGAGATGGACGACATCACGCTCGACCTCCTCATCGCGGAGCTCGACATCACGGAGCAGGAGGTCTACCGCCTGCCGGGCGCGCTGGATCTGCGCGGCCTGTTCGACCTGTCGCGGATCGACCGCCCCGAACTGCATTACGCACCGCACGTGCCCGTGACGGCGGCGGCGTTCCTCCCCGCGGAGCAGAACGGACGCACAGACTTCTTCTCCGCGATCCGCAAGGCCGACGTGCTCGTGCACCACCCGTACGAGTCGTTCACGACGAGCGTCGTCGCGTTCCTCGAGCAGGCCGCGCGCGACCCGCACGTGCTCGCCATCAAACAGACCCTGTACCGCACGTCGGGTGACAGCCCCATCGTGCAGGCCCTCATCGACGCGGCCGAGCGGGGCAAGCAGGTGCTCGCCCTCGTCGAGGTCAAGGCGCGCTTCGACGAGGCCAACAACATCGTCTGGGCACGCAAGCTCGAAAAGGCCGGGGTGCACGTCGTGTACGGCTTGGTCGGGCTGAAGACCCACTGCAAGCTGCTGCACGTCATCCGCGAGGAAGACGGCGCACTGCGCAGCTACAGCCACATCGGGACGGGCAACTACAACCCCAAGACGAGCCGGCTCTACGAGGACTTCGGCCTGTTCACCGCGGACGCGCAGGTCGGCCGCGACCTCACGCGTCTGTTCAACGAGCTGTCCGGCTACGCGATCGAGAAGAAGTTCAAGCGCCTGCTGGTCGCGCCGCTGCACCTTCGCAAGGGGCTGCTGCGACTCATCGACCAGGAGCACCGGAACGCTCTGGAGGGCAAGCCCGCGAGCATCCGCATCAAGGTGAACTCGATGGTCGACGAGCAGATCATCGACGCCCTCTACCGCGCGAGCGCCGCAGGCGTGCGCGTCGAGGTGTGGGTGCGCGGGATCTGCTCGCTGAAGGTCGGGATCCCCGGCGTCAGCGAGAACATCACGGTGCGCTCGATCCTCGGCCGCTACCTCGAGCACTCCCGCATCTTCGCGTTCGAGAACGACGGTGACCCCCAGGTGTACATCGGCAGCGCCGACATGATGCACCGGAACCTCGACCGCCGCGTCGAGGCGCTCGTGCGCGTCGTCGCACCGGCGCACGTGAAGGAGCTCACCGACCTGTTCGACCTCGCCATGGGCGACGGGACGAGCTCGTGGCACCTGCAGCCCGAGGGCGACTGGGTGCGCCACCACGTCGATGCGGACGGCAAGCCGCTCATCGACCTGCAGGATCGGACGATGGCGCAGGTGCAGCGCCGCCGCCGCGGGCGGGCGGTGCGATGACGGACACGGCCGTCTACGCGGCCGGCGGGGTGGTGTGGCGCCTCGTCGAGGGCAAGCTCAAGATCCTCCTCATCCACCGCACGGCATACTCTGACGTCACCCTGCCCAAGGGCAAGGTCGACCCCGGCGAGACGCTAGCGGAGACCGCGGTGCGGGAGATCTTCGAGGAGACGGGCATCCGCGTCGCGCTCGGCATCCCCGTCGGCGTCTCGCGGTACCGGATGCCCCGGGGCCGCCAGAAGATCGTGCACTACTGGGCGGCCGAGGCGACCGAGAAGGCGATCCGCGCGTCGGCGTTCGTCCCGAACAAGGAGATCGCGGCGATCGAGTGGCTCTCGCCCCGCCGCGCGCTCGCGCAGCTGTCGTACCCGGTCGACGTCGAGATCCTCGAACAGTTCCTGACGTATGTCGACGACGGCGTCCTCGCGACGTTCCCCATCATCGCGCTCCGCCACGCGAAGGCGACGCCCCGCGAGGACTGGGACGGACCCGACGCGGCCCGGCCGCTCGCACCCGGCCGCGGCGCACGCCAGGCGAAGGCTCTCGTGGGTCAGCTCGCCGCGTTCGGGGTGCGCCGGATCATCTCGAGCGACGCCGTGCGCTGCGTCGCGACGGTGACGCCGCTCGCCAAGGCCCTCGGACGCCCCATCCATCGCACCCCGCTCATCGGCCAGGATGCGTGGGAGGACGGCACCTCCGACGTGCGCGCGGTCATCGGCAAGCGAGTGCGTGCGCGCAAGCCCGCCGTGCTGAGCAGCCACGGGCCGGTCCTCCCCGGCATCCTGTCGGAGCTCGCGCTCGCGACCGGCACCCTGCGCGGGTCGTACCTCGGGAGCGCGTCTTCGCTGGAACCGGCGGCGTTCTCGGTCGTGCACCTGCCGCGTGAGCACCCGGGCTCGGGGATCGTCTCGATCGAGACGCACGTTCCGAAGGTCTGATGCCCCTCGACGTGCGGCTCGCGTGGGCGCCGGCGCCCGGCGACCGGGCGGCACGCCGCTCCTTCGCATGGGCCCTCCTGCGGGACCTCCTCGCGCGGGAGGGCCACCCGGATGCCACGCTGACGAATCCCTGCCCCCGGTGCGGTGAGCCGCACGGGCCCGTGCAGGTCGCGGACGCGCCCTGGCGGGCCGCCGTCGCCTACGCGGGCGGCGTCGCCCTCGCGGCGGTGCGCCCCGACGATGCGGCGGCGTTCGCGATCGATGCCGAACCCGTCGCGGATGCGCAGCGGGAGGCGGCGGGCGGCGCGCCCGGAGGACTGCTTCGCTGGGTGCGGGCAGAGGCCGTGCTCAAGGCGGACGGACGCGGTCTGCGGCTCGATCCCGGACTGGTCGTGATCGAGGATGTCCCGCACGGCTCGGGCCTGTCGTGGACGGCACGCCTCACCGAGAGCGGCGTGCAGTATCGAGGCGCCGAGCTCGACGGTCCGCCGGGGGTGCTGGTCAGCGCCGCGGTTCGGGAAGACCCGGCAGCGCCGGCGCGTCGAGCCACTGCGCGAACAGGTCGCCGAGGTCCCGGCCGCTGACCTCTGCCGCGAACGCCCGGAACTCCGCACCCGTGACGAGCTCGTGCCGGTGCGACTGCGCCCACCCGGAGAGGATCTGCGCGAACGTGTCATCTCCGACGGTGCAGCGCAGGGCGTACAGCGTCAGCGCGCCGCGCTTGTAGACGCGGTCGTCGAACATGAGGTCGGGGCCCGGGTCACCGAGCACCAGGTCCTGCGGGAGGTCGCGCAGGCGGGCGTGGTGCTTCGCGGCCTTCTGCGCCACGCTCGGGCCGCCGGATGCCTCCGACCACAACCACTCCGCATAGCAGGCGAAGCCCTCGTTGAGCCAGATGTCGCTCCACCGCGCGAGGCCGACGCTGTTGCCGAACCACTGGTGCGAGAGTTCGTGCGCGATGAGGCGCTGCTCCTCGGGAACGAGGTGGTTGGCGCCGAACACCGCCATGCCCTGCGACTCGAGGGGGATCTCCAGGTCGTCGGGCGTGACGACGAGGGCGCAGTCCTCCTGCGGGTACGGGCCGAAGGTGCGCTCGAACAGAGCGAGCATCGCCGGGACGGGGGCGAAGGCATCCGCCACCTCACGCCGCAGCGTCGCGGGCGCGAAAATCCGCACGCGGTCATCGCCGCGCAGCGGCTTCTCCTCGTATGCGCCGATGTGGACGGCGGCGAGGTAGGTCGCCACCGGCACCGTGGTCTCGGCGGTCACCGTCGTCCGGCCGCCCGCCGTCGTCCGCCCGACGGGTCGCCCCGTCGGCACGGGGAGGTATCCGGCATCCGTCGTCACGGCGATGCGCATCGTGGCACGGTCGTCGGGGCGGTCGTTGCACGGGAACCACGTCGGCGCGCCGGTCGGCTGCGAGGCGACGAGCACACCGTCCTCGAGCTCCTCCCACCCGATCGTGCCCCAGCGCGAGCGGCGCGGCGCCGGGGCGCCCGCATAGGCGACGTCGATCGAGAAGCGCTCCCCCGCCGCGAGCCGGTGCGGCAGCGTCACCCGGAGCTTCCGCGGCCCCTGCGAGAAGCGCGTGCGGCGGTCGCCGTCGACGCGGACCTTCGTCGCGCGCAGCCCGACGAGGTCGATGCTCACGGCCGAGATCGCCGTCGCGGCGACGGCGTTGATGACGGCCCGCCCCTCGAGACGGTTGGTGCGCACCCGGTAGTCGATCGTGAGGTCGTACGCCTCGACGTCGAAGCTCGGGTCACCGCTTTCAGGGGCGTACGAGTCGTGGCCGCTCACGATGTCGACTGGTAGGCGCGGACCTTCACCGCACGCCACGGGCCGATGGGATTGCCGCTCCAGCGCGAGCCGACCGGTACCCGCTCGCCGCGCATGACGAGCGAGGCGGGGCCGACGGTCGCGTGCGCGCCGATGGCGGCGGCGGGCAGGATCACACTGTGGGGGCCGAGAGTCGCCCCGGCCTCGAGCTCGACGGTGTCCATGCTCATGATTCGATCATGGAAAAGGTGCGTCTGCACGACGCATCCCCGGTTGACGGTCGATCCGTCGCCGAGCGACACGAGGTCGGGCTCGGGCAACCAGTAGCTGTCGCACCAGACGCCGCGCCCGATCTTCGTCCCGAGCGAGCGCAGCCACACCGCGAGCGCGGGCGTGCCGGCGGCGGCACGCGCGAACCACGGCGCGGCGAGCATCTCGGTGAACGTGTCGGAGACCTCCGTGCGCCACACGAAGCTCGACCACAGCGGCTGCTCCCCCGCGCGGATCGCGCCCACGATGAGCCACTTCGCCGCCGTCGAGATCGCCGCGGCGAGCGCGCCGGCGAGCATCAGGACGATGCCCGAGAGCAGGATCGCCCAGGTGAGCCCGATCGACTCGATCATCGCGGCGAGCGCGAACAGCACGAGCACGCCGAGACCGCACGTGACGACCACCGGCACGAAGCGGCAGAGCTCCCACAGGGCCCGCGCGACACGGAGGCGAGCAGGCGGCTGGTAGGTGCGCGACTCGTCGCCTTCCGCGGACAGGCGCCGCAGGCGTACGGCGGGCGAGCCGAGCCACGACGAGCCCGCCTTCGCCTTCGCGGGGGCCGACGACAGCACGGCGACGAGGCCGTCGCGCGGCACGCGGTGGCCGGGGGCGGCCATGCCGGAGTTGCCGAGGAACGCGCGCTTGCCGATCCGCACGTGGCCGATGCGCATCCACCCGCCGTGCAGCTCGTACGACGCGACCATCGTGTCGTCGGCGAGGAACGCGCCGTCTTCGATGCGGGTCATCGACGGTAGCAGCAGCACCGTGGATGCCTCGACATCCCGCCCGACGCGTGCGCCGAGCATGCGCAGCCAGACGGGGGTGAACAGGCTCGAGTACAGCGGGAAGAGGATCGTCCGCGCCGAGTCGAGCAGGCGTTCGATGGTCCACGCCTGCCAGCCGATACGGCTGCGGACGGGGTACATCCCTTCGTCGAGGCCGATCGACAGCAGGCGCACGGCGAGCACGACCGCAGCCGCGAACACGAACCCTGCGACGACCACGGCGGGCACGAGCCAGGCAAATGCACCACCGAGCGCCACCGCGAGGGACGGAGCCCCGACGATCCCGCGGGCGAGGACGAGCGCCCCCGCGGCGAACGCGACGAGCGGCAGCAGGGCGAGCGCGACGGCGGATGCCGCGTATGCCCACAGCCAGCGGGTGGGCGCGGCGGCGCGCTCGGCGGGCCACTGCGACACGGAGGTCCCGCCGATCCGCTCCGCGGGAGAGCCGGCCCAGGTCTGGTCGGCGCGCACTCGCCCGAACACGGCGGAGCCCGGCGCGATCTCGGCGCGACGGCCGATGCGCGTGCCGGGGGCGAGGGTGGAGCGCGAGCCGACCGTGGCATCCGCGCCGATCCGGATGCCGCCGATGCGCACGACGTCGCCGTCGATCCAGTACCCGGAGAGGTCGACTTCGGGTTCGACGGCGGCGCCGTCACCGATCTCGAGCATCCCCGTGATCGGGGGCAGGGCGTGCAGGTCGACGCCCCGGCCGATGCGGGCGCCCAACGCACGTGCGTAATAGCTGACCCACGGCGCTCCGGCGAGGCCGACCGCGTCGACCTGGTCGGCGATCTGCTCGGCGAGCCACAGGCGCACGTGCACCCACCCGCCGCGCGGATAGTCCCCGGGTCGCAGGCCCGCGAGCAGCACGCGCGCGGCGACGACGGCGATCGCCATGCGACCGAACGGCGTCGCGAACACGAGCAGGCCGACGATCAGCAGCCACAGCGGCACGTCCGGAAGCACCTCGAATCCGGGGACGAGCTGCAGGAGGGCCGATGCGGTCAGGAGATACAGCATCCAGCGGATGCCGGTGAGGACGAACAGGGGCACCCCGAGCAGCGACTGCAGCCACTGCATGCGGCGCGGCGTCGGCTCGGGGCGGCGGAACTCGGCCTCCGTCTCTTCGTGCAGCGCGTGGCCGAGAGCCTTCGCCATCGCGCCGAGGCGCGGGACGTCGTAGATGTCGGCGACGGAGAACTCCGGCACGCGCACGCGGATGCGCGAGACGAGCTGCGCCGCGGCGAGCGAGCCGCCGCCGAGGTCGAAGAAGTCGGTCTTGCGGTCGACGACGGGCATGCCGAGCACCGCCTGCCACTGCTGCGCAAGCCACGCTTCGCCCGGGGAGAGATCCGACGCGGGCAGTTCGACGTTCGGCAGCGGCCAGGGAAGGGCCGCGCGATCGACCTTGCCGGACGTGCGCACCGGGAGGTCGTCGACGACCGCGAGGAGCGGGATCATCGGTGCGGGAAGGCGCGTCGCGAGCTCCGCCCGCGCGGCGACCCGGTCGAAGTCGGGCGGCGCGGCGAGGTACCCGACGAGCACGGGGACCCCCGCCTCCGTGGAGCGGACGGCGGCCGCGGCCCCCGTGACGCCGGGGAGGTCCTGCAGGGCGGATTCGACCTCGCCCAGCTCGATGCGGCGTCCGCCGACCTTCACCTGGTCGTCGGCGCGCCCCTGGAAGAGGAGCCCGGCCGACTCGAAGACGACGAGGTCGCCCGAGCGGTACGCGCGCTCCCAGCCGAGCGACGGCATGGGCGCGTACTTCTCGGCATCTTTCGTGGGGTCGAGGTAGCGGGCGAGGCCGACGCCGCCGATGATGAGCTCCCCCACGCCGCCCTCGGCGACCGGCTGACCGTCGCCATCGACGACCGCGAGCACCCAGCCGTCGAGCGGCAGGCCGATGCGGACGGGGCCCGTCACCCCGAGCGGCGCGGCGCATGCGACGACGGTCGCCTCGGTCGGGCCGTAGGTGTTCCACACTTCGCGATCGTCGGATGCCAGGCGCGCGGCGAGCTCCGGCGGGCACGCCTCGCCGCCGAAGATCAAGAGGCGGACGTTGTCGATCGCCTCGGGCGCCCACATCGCGGCGAGCGTCGGCACGGTCGAGACGACGGTGATGCCCTGGCGCAGGAGCCACGGAGCGAGATCCTCCCCCGAGCGCACGAGCGAGCGCGGGGCCGGGACGAGGCATCCGCCATGTCGCCACGCCAGCCACATCTCTTCGCACGAGGCGTCGAAGGCGACCGACAGCCCCGCGAGCACCCGGTCGCCCGGGCCGAGCGGAGCCTGCTGGAGGAACAGGCGCGCCTCCGCGTCGACGAACGCCGCAGCGGAGCGGTGGCTCACCGCGACGCCCTTGGGGACGCCCGTCGACCCCGACGTGAAGATGATCCACGCGTCGTCGTCGACAGTCGGCGGCGGCACCGCCACGAGCGCGTGCGTCGACGGATGCGGGGCGGCGCCGTCGAAGAGGGGCGCGTCGGCCTCGGCGGCCGGCGCATCGGCGTGCTCGCGCGCATCCTCCGATTCGTCCGCGCCGTCCCCGGCCTCCGCGGGCGACGGCGTGTACGTGCCCGAACCCGTGATGACGCCGCGCACCCGCGCCTCGCCGAACACGAGCCGTGCGCGTTCGTCGGGGTCGTCCGCGTCGACGGGAACGTACGCGGCACCGGCGGCCAGGATGCCGAGGATCGCGATGTAGAGCTCTTTCGCGCCCGATGGCATCCGCACACCGACGCGGTCCCCGCGCCGGACGCCGGACCTGTGCAGTCGTGCGGCCGTCGCGCCGACGCGCGCCATCATCTCCGCGTAGCTGAGGGCGCCCGATCCGTCGTCGATGGCGGATGCCTCCGGGTGCCGCGCGGCGGTCGCCCGCAGGATGTCGAGCAGCGTCCGTTCGGGCGGAGCCTCCGCGGAACGGTCGAGGATCGCCTGGCCGTGCACCGCCACGTCAGGAGAGCAGGTCGATCAGCTGCGCCTTCGTGAGGCGGGAGTAGCCCGAATGCCCCTCCGCCTTGGCACGGGCGCGAAATTGGGCGACCGTCGATGCCGAGAGCTCGTCGCCGGCGGCATCCTCGGCGTCGTGCTCTTCGGCGCTCTTCGCCGTGAGCTCCGCGGCCAGCGCCTCGTCGGCGGCGCTCGATTCGAGCTCGGCGCGGGCGGCTTCCTTCTCGGCACGGCGCGCGGCCTTCTTGAGCGCCTTGGCCTCGGCGGCGCGGTCGGCGGCCTCCCGCTCCGCGCGCTCGGCATCCGCCGCGGCCCGGCGG
>JASCPG010000140.1 GCA_029960085.1 Microbacteriaceae bacterium PS02067
CATAGACGCGTGCCCACGCGAAGGGCGCGGAGGGGTCGCCGTACATCCCCGCGACGCGGCCGAGCCAGGCGCTCACGATCGCGCCGACGAGGAGCGCGCACGCCAGCCAGAGGTCGTTGCGCCGCTGCCCGGCGGTCAGGGTGCGGGTCGGTGCGGGAGCGGTCATCCCTCCAGGCTAGAGTGCAGGGATCGCCGTCACCTCCCCCGCGCGGTGGAGACCCGACGACAGGACACTCAGCGAACTGACAGCCAATCGACATGTTCTGTCCACGAGCCTGCAAGATTGACTT
>JASCPG010000141.1 GCA_029960085.1 Microbacteriaceae bacterium PS02067
GTACGGAGGATTCCGCGGAGCTCGATGATGATGATGCGGTTGGTTCCCCCGTCGATCAGCCGCCGTCCGACGAGGTCTTTCGCCTGCGCCTCGCCGTACGCACGGATGCGTCGCCCGACGGCCCGTCGATCCTTGGAGAACCGGCGCACGCGATCGCGGGGATGCCCTTGACCGACGAGGGCCTCGAGAAGCTCGGTCTCTGCCCCGCTCAATTCCGCACCCTCGATGAGCTCGACACCGATGGCCATCCGGCCGCGCTGGCTGGTCTCGGCGACGAGGCGGACCTTTC
>JASCPG010000142.1 GCA_029960085.1 Microbacteriaceae bacterium PS02067
AGCGTCGTCGGCGCGGCACCGCTCGGGAAGACCCGCTTGCCCTCCCCGAGCACGACCGGATGGACCCAGAGCTTCAGCTCGTCGTAGAGGCCCGCGGCCAGCAGCGTCTGTACGAAGTCGATGCTGCCGATGACGTGCACCTCGCGGTGCCGGTCACGCAGGGCGTCGATCTGGGCGGTGACGTCCGGCCCCGTGAGCACCGTGGAGCCGTCCCAGGATGCCTCGAGACCCACGCGGCTCGCGACGTACTTCGGGATCTCGGCGAAGTGCGCTCCGATGGCGTTGTC
>JASCPG010000143.1 GCA_029960085.1 Microbacteriaceae bacterium PS02067
CGTCGAGATCGCGATCGTCGTCACGGACTTCGACCTCAACGTCCTCGATCCGGGCTTCCAGATCGTGATCAAGCCGGATGCCTCCGCGCTTGAGCACATGAACGATTTCGTCACCGCGATGCACGAGCTGTCGGGGCTCCTGGAGGAGATCCCCGGCGGCGTGAGCCTCGCCGAGGCCGAGTTCGAGGCCCTCGAGTACATCCCGCGCTTCGTCTCCGAGGGCAAGGCGCCCCTCGCCGGCAACACGCTCGGCACCGATCGGATGTTCCTCGCGAAGTACATGCCG
>JASCPG010000144.1 GCA_029960085.1 Microbacteriaceae bacterium PS02067
CCCTTATCGCGTCGAATTCTTCGGAGACGAAGTAGATCAGATCCGCGCGTTCTCCGTCGCCGATCAGCGGTCCCTGCCGGGCGACGTGACTTCGGTGACGCTGCTGCCGAGCCGCGAAATGCTGCACACCACCGACGTGCGTGAGCGTGCAGCCGCCCTCCTCGGGCGGTTCCCGGGGCTGCGCACGATGCTCGAGAAGATGAGCGAAGGCATCCCCGTCGAGGGCATGGAGTCGCTCCTGCCCGCCGTCGCGGACGCGATCGTGCCGCTCGTGGACTACCTTC
>JASCPG010000145.1 GCA_029960085.1 Microbacteriaceae bacterium PS02067
CGCGTTGGTTCGTGATGCCGATCGCGGCGATGTCGTGCCGCGTGAGGCTCGCCCGCCCGAGCGCGACACCGCTGACCTCGCGCAGGTTGTCGCGGATCTCGATCGGATCGTGCTCGACACACCCGGCGCGCGGCATGATCTGCGCGTGCTCCTTTTGGCCGGTCGCGACGACCGACCCCTCGCGGTCGAAGATGATCGCACGGCTGGAGGAGGTGCCCTGATCGAGGGCGATGACGTAGTCGGCCATGATGACATCCTTGTCTGTCGGTCGGGAGGGTCGAGCC
>JASCPG010000146.1 GCA_029960085.1 Microbacteriaceae bacterium PS02067
TGCGCAGGAGGGTCGTCTTGCCGGCGCCGTTTGCCCCGATGAGGCCCACGATCTCCCCGGCCCCGCCGCGGAGCGAGCCGTCCTCGACCGCCGGCTGCTCCCCGAAGCGGCGGGTGATGGCCCGCCCCTCGGCGAGCGGGGCACCCGCCCTTGCGGAGGCCGCCGGAGTGGGCGCGGCGGCGGGCGCGCCCGTGACGGGGAAGCCGCCGGGGCGGATGCCTGTGGCGCGGGGCTCGGGCGACGCCACCTCCCGCGCGAGGGTCAGCGCGATGAGGGCGTCCTCG
>JASCPG010000147.1 GCA_029960085.1 Microbacteriaceae bacterium PS02067
CCTCGATCCCGGCCAGGATCTCGGCCGCTCCAGTGGTGACGTCAGTCATGGTGTCCTCCTAGATATGGGTTAGTTGACTTGCCACCTACGAATATAGGAGGGGGGTCGGACATTGGCGCGCGGGCCGACGGTCGGGGCAAGCGAGAGGGCGGAGTCGGCTCGGCTCCGCCCGCTCGGTCAGCGGTGGATCAGGCGCGCTCGGCGTCCCAGTCGTCCACGTCCAGGCCGCTCCAACCGTTCGAGCGGCTGGACTCGATCACGTCCTCGGAGGTGATCTCCTCGG
>JASCPG010000148.1 GCA_029960085.1 Microbacteriaceae bacterium PS02067
GGATCGGCCGGTGCGGGAATGCTCGGCGTGAAGTGGACGGGTGGCGCGGCGGCATCCTCGCGGTAGACGCGCCCCGTGGGCGAGGTCCATTCGAGGACTCCACCGTCGAGTTGATGCACCCGCCACCGGGTGAACTGCTTCACGCTGTGATGCCGTTGACACAGATGAGCGAGGGTCCACAACGCGGTCGGTCCCCCATGAGCCGCGTCGACGGTGTGGTCGATCTCACAACGGATCGCGGCCCTCCGGCATCCCGGGAACCGGCAATGCTGGTCACGTGCC
>JASCPG010000149.1 GCA_029960085.1 Microbacteriaceae bacterium PS02067
GCGTCGCCGACATCGAGGCGAAGCTCGATGCTCTGAAGGCGCCCTACGCGGGGAAGAAGGTGTTCGTCACCGAGCCCGTGCCGCTCTACCTCACGGAGGCCGCGGGGCTCGAGAACGCGACGCCCGAGGCGTTCAGCGAAGCGGTCGAAGAGGGCCAGGACTTCCCGGCGGCGACGCTTCTGGAGGCGAACCGGATCATCGCCTCCGGCGACATCAGCGTGATGATCGTCAACGACCAGACCGGTGGCGCCGAGACGGATGAGGTGATCGGCAAGGCCGACG